>JBJSWM010000697.1:0-849 GCA_046085865.1 Pirellulaceae bacterium | reverse complement strand
TGTACCTTTGGCTTTCTCGCCGCGTTTGCGGCGCAGGTCACGCCCGCTCAGGCGGCCGTGATTTCTTCGTCCAGCGCGCCAGATTTTGCATCAGCGCAGCTAATCGGTATCGGAGACTTTAGCACAGCTTTTGATTCAAACATCTTGGATTCCACGACGATCCCTCACGTGGAGATTATCCAACTGGGACGCGCCTCGGAAGGTCGCGATTTCTATCGATTCTCGCACAACGGGGGTACCGTTCACTTGGATGTCGATTCGTCCCCGATCACCACCAGTTTCGATACCTGGATTGGGATCTGGGATGCAGTGGGCAATCTTGTGGGGGAAATGGATGACAACGGCGGTGATCCGGGGGACATTTCCGGGGTTGATGTCGGTGGGTTTTACAATTCGAATTTGAGCAATTTGAATCTGGCAGCGGGCGACTACATTGTCGGTGTCGCGCGGTATGACTCGACCTTTTCCAATGGTGGTATCGTCAACGGAGAACTCATTCCGGTAGGGGGAACCTACACCTTGATCATCTCTGCCAACGTACCGGAACCATCGACTTTGGCAATGGTTGGCTTGTTGTCCTGTGGCTTTGGTTTCAGGTCCTATCGCCGTCGTCAAGAGCGAATTCAACTGCAAGCATAAGCCCCAACGGTTCACCTTTTCCAGATGATAGTTGAAGTGGCTTCAGAGACCACGATGGTTAGCTTTCACTGGGGGTCGGGTAGGGATCACCCGCTCGGCCTCCAAGTGAGTTCACTCGATCTTAGCAAGCAACCAGCTCTTCCAACTATGAGGGTCGTCGACAGATCGCGGCAAAGGCTCACTCGATAGCGCAAAGCATTACAAAGCGCG
>JBJSWM010000696.1:0-5272 GCA_046085865.1 Pirellulaceae bacterium | reverse complement strand
CTGGTTCGCCGCGTCATGGGCTTCATGCCCGATGGCTTCGGCACCTACACCAATATGGACTGTGTCGAATACCTCGACTTCTTCGCTCGAGCCTACGGTCTGGTCGGCCGGGATCGCACCAGCGCCGTACGTCACACCCTGGGCTTCACCGGCTTGGACAAGATTGCTTCCAAACCGATCCGGGGGCTTTCCAAGGGGATGCGGCAGCGACTATGCCTGGGACGCGCCCTCATCCATGATCCTGCGGTACTCATCCTCGACGAACCAGCGAACGGGCTGGATCCACGAGCCCGAATCGAACTTCGGCAAATGATTCAAGCCCTAGCAGCCCGTGGCAAAGCCGTCCTTGTTTCTTCCCATATCCTGACGGAATTGGCCGAGATGGCCAACGCCGTTGGCATCATCGAACGAGGCCGATTGCTGGCGGTCGGGCCTCTGGAGGATATCCAGAACTCCTTCCGCAGGCATTCCAAGATCCGCATTCGAACCCACCTGCCACAACCGGCCCTCGCGTCGTGGCTGAAAGGACGCCCTCAAGTCGACCAGGTCGAGGTCGACAAGGAACTGGCAACTTTCGTCTTCACGGGCGATGCTCACGAACAGGCTCAACTGGTTCGCGCGTTGTGCGACGCCGACTTCCCCGTTCTGGAAGTGATGTCCCAGGAACAATCCCTGGAGGATCTTTTCATGCAGATCACGACGGGAGCCGTCCAATGACATCGATCAGCCAAGACGATCAACAGCTCGATCAACGCAACATCTCCGCCATCGATCGGATCCTGGAATCCCCTTCGCGCTGGGATCAGTTGATGGCCAAGTGGAGCGATCGGATCAGCCCAATCTTGGTCCGAGAAACCCGCCAGCAACTCAAAAGTCGGCAGTTCGTCATCACTTTTTGGGCGGTGTTGGTATTCATCCTAATCTGGACGATCTACGGAATCGCCGAGAATATGCCGGCGATCTATTACGAATCAACCGGCCCGTTCATGATGGCCGGATACTTTGTCTTGTTCCTGCTACCCACCTGCATCAGTGTCCCACTGGCGGCATACCAGTCGATGGCAGCAGAGATGGACGAGGGGACCGGGGATGTCCTTGCCATTTCCACGCTGACGCCTTGGCAGATTGTCGCTGGAAAACTGCTGGCAGCCATGCTGCAGACCTTCCTTTATCTCGCCACCCTCACGCCGTGCATCGTTTTGACCTACCTTCTGCGAGGTCTCTCGATCGAAACCATTTTCGTCATCCTCTTCACCACCATCATCTTGTCGGCCGCCACCAGCGCCGTCGGAATTTTCTTGGCCAGCACCAATCGCCAGGGCCAGCGCCCGGTTGTCTCCATGCTGGGCCTCATGCTGATCTGCATTCCTCTGACGCTCACCTGGATGGGCTGGGGAATGGCTTCCCTGAACGGCGCGCGATCTTTTTTTGCGGGTAGTGAGTCCAGCGGGTTCTGGTTGGCCATGCTCCCAGCATGGGGCCTGGGACTTGCCTACATGTTCCTGGCACTCAATACGGCTGCAGCTCAGATAGGTATTCTGGCAGAGAATTATGCCAAGCCGATCCGATTCTGGCTTCTTGCTACCCAGTGGGTCTGGCTTTCGCTTGGTATCGCCATCACCCTCATCAGCCAAAGCCTGCAGGGAGAAGTCTGGGCACCCATTCTGATCGTCTTGGCCTGCCAATGGTTGGTCGCTGGCAGTTTGATGCTGAGGGAACCACAATTCCTTTCGCTTCGCGCCCGTCGATCCCTCGCCCGATCGCCCCTTCAACGGATCGTTTCTGCATGGCTGAACCCAGGCGGATCGTGGGGCTACATTTTTGTCGTCGTCAGTTTCAGTTCGGCCTTGCTGGTCGTCGAAGCCCATCGCCGACTGAGCTTCTTCGCGATACGTGCCGACGCCAATTTTGACTGGACGATGATCGCGGCCGTCGTGATGGCCTGCCACTTGGTGTTTTACCTCGGCGCGGCACGGCTCTTGTTGCTGCGATTGCAGCAACGTCATTCCAGGGTCTCCGGCTTCTTGATCGTGATACTGCTACTAGCCCTTGGGTCCGTGCTTCCCATCCTCATCAGCCTCGCTCTTAACGGCTTCAACAACTACTACTTCGAACCCTACTCGATCTTCAATCCGATGTGGGCGGTTCTGGAGGCATTTCAGGAAAACTCCGTTGTGCTCAGCAGTCTCCCATTGTTGGTCCTTGCCGCCGCCGTCGTTTTTCTAGCGGTGCTCCGCAATGCGGCTAAGACACTGCATGCGCTTCCCGCCACCCCAGCTCTCGTCCCTACTTCCAAGTCGCCTCCCATCGATCCACTGAAAGATGACTGATCACCTCTCGAAGGGAAAGGAATGCGATAGGCTTGGAACCGATGTTTCGAGACAGTGATCGCAAGCTAACAGGTCACAGCAGTCCGGTGCTGACGCGATCCACATCACCTCATCGAGACCAGCTCCAGTATGCAGCCTCGCCCTTCTGGGTAGGGAATTGACGTAGCCGTCCGCCCACTCCCCCCGTACGATACATCCAACGCGTTCGACACCATTGGCTCGACAACTTCCTTCGATGCACTCGCCCAGTCGACTGGAACCAGCAAGATGACTCAGCCTCCATCTGGCCCGCTCTCGGATGACGACTCCAAACCCCCGATTCGGGCTCGAGTTCCCGAAGGTCTGCAACGGGGCGTCTTTTCGACCGGCGTGATCGTGATGACGGGAGCGACCGAATTCATCATCGACTTCGTTCAGAATCTGGGACGCCCTCATCAGATCGTCGCACGCATCGTGATGCCGCACCCCGTTCTGCCTCAGTTTGCCGAAGCGCTGAAAACGAATATCGATCTTTACACTCAGCGTTATGGCCCTCTACCAGTGGTTGCCGACTCCACGACGCTGGTAACGGGCTCGCTGCATGGCAATGCTCGTGAAGTCTCGCCAACGCCCTCCAGCAAGCCACAGGTCGACCTTGCCAGCGGGACGATCGATGTCCTGGGTACGACTCCATCGATCCCTCCCACCCAAGGCCCCTCGGATCCGGAGTCGCCAGTCACTGCTAGGCCGCCGGCCAGTAAACCCCCATCCAACCTCACCCGCAAGATGACCGCGCAAGAAGTCTACGACGACTTGAAACTGCCCGATGAACTGCTCAGCGGCGCCTACGCCAACGCAGTCGTCATCGGCCATGGACCGCACGAATTTAGCCTCGACTTCATCACCAACTTCTATCCACAGTTTGCCGTCTCCTCCCGCGTGTATCTCGCGGCGGGACAAATCCACCGGCTGCTCGATTCGCTGCGGTCTGCATGGGAACAGTATCGCCAGAGGCTTCAGGAACCGCCCAAAGGATGACCCTTCGCAATCAGGGGCGTTTCGCTGCCGATTGCTTCAACCACTCCTGAAACGAAAAGCGAAACCCATCCGACTTCTTGGAGATGGCTCGATTGATTTTCTCTGCCAGACTTTCATTCGTCTCCGCGATCTTCTGCTCGATCAATCGCTCCATCGACTCTCCAAGAGCTTCTGCCATCGGCCCCTGAATCTGACTGATACGCTCCACACGCCACTCCGTCACAGTCGCCGAAGCCGATTCCACATGCGGCTCGATCCGTATCGCAGGCGGTACCTCCGTCGGTATCGACTGAACTCGGATCCGGGTCACCAGATCCAATCGCACTCGGGCTCGCGCTTGCAGTGAGAGACTCCACATCTGCATATCCCAACGATACTGCGAAGCCCTAGCGAAAAGCTCCAAAGGCGCTTCGACTCTCACCTCCGTCCGTATTTCTGTTGGTCCGATGGGATCCAATCGCAGCACCTGCAAACTCAATTCCTTTTCCGGATCATGCCATCGAACCGAATACCGCTTCCATAGACCATGGTTTGCCATCTTCCAACGTCGCTTGGTCTTCAGCCGATGGTCATCCCAATCGACCTTCCAGCCATCCAGCACCTCGATCTGCCCACCCCAGTCCTTCCTCTCCTCGATCTGCTCTGGCAGATTCCGCAATGCCTGTTGCCTCAGCCATTCCACCAGCCACGGCGCCGGCTGACCACCCTCCCAGACATCCGAGAGTGCCGAGGATTCCGAAGATGCTTTGGAAGACGCGATCGGGAGGCTGACCTCGCGGGAAAAAAAATCATCGTCAATCGCAAAGGGATCCTCCGGAACGGCCGGGGAGGTTTGACCGAAAGCGATCGGGGCGGGGAAAGCCAAACAAAGAGCGATCAGCAACCAAGTCGAAGCGTGAAAGAAAAATGAGCCGCTCACCCCAAACAAACTCCGGTTCCCTCGGGAACGATCGGTTGGGCAAGCCCCCCAGCTCAACTCTTCGCAATGTCGCAAACCGATGCTGACGAAGGAATTCATGGGAGTTCCCATTGGCAAAGTACCACGGCAGAACCCGTCGCCTCGGTCCCCAAAAGCGACCGGTCAGGGACGGACTCCTGGTGAGCCCGATCGGGCGTAAGGCCGATCGTCCATCATCCTATTTACTATTTCCTCGGAAAAACCAGCGTGAAATTCAGTCTTTTGGATCCGATGACGTGTGGTCGTGGACGATCTTCCAGCCTTCTTCGGTTTTCCGAAATACCAAGGTAAAGTTGCCGGCGATCGGTTCGGAGGAACGGTCCAACTTCCATCGCCCGAGGACAAAGGCCGAAGCATCCCCAAGCGGAAAAGGCTCAATCTCCGAAAAAGTCACAGTTCCCATGGTAGACCGATCTGGGTAGCGAGCCATGTACCTGTCTCTTGTGGCCATCCAACCACGGGTGGTCTTCCCCCCTGAGGAGAAGGTCAGATCATCCGACCTCAAGTAGTGGTCCATGAATCTCTCAATGCTCCCTTCATTCCACGCTTTCTGCTGCTGATCGATGACGCGACGAATCGCCTCATCCCATATTTCAGACTCTGCCCCCTGTCCACCCCACGCCAAAACCACACCCCCAAAAAGGACGAACAATGCGATCCAAATCTTGAAAAACAAAGACCATTGAGGCCGATTGGTTGCACCGGAAGCCACCGTCCAGGTGGAGTCCATTTCTGAGTCGGTGGAGGTTGCTTGGTGTATCACGTCCGATGCTCCTTATTTCTGCTTCCTGATGAAATCCGGTTGGTCCACAGTGAATCAACTTACTGGTTCGATGGAGCTGGTGGGAAGGCTTGATCTCCCTGGGTGGCCTTCGGATGTGGTGGCGACGACGCCCACCCAAGACGCTAGGGGCACCACCACCTTTGGTGCAACCACGGATTCAAGCCACCTTCGTGGCGATGTTTC
>JBJSWM010000695.1:0-4366 GCA_046085865.1 Pirellulaceae bacterium | reverse complement strand
TGCAAAGGCCATCAAGAAGCAATTCGGCGCTTGACCGGCAGCAGGCCATCAAAGCCTATTTCTTTCTCTTCTTCGGATCACCGCCCCAGGCATCCCCGATGGCCAATGGAAGACGGTACTGATTTGCTGCGATGGTTTGGTGGATCACCGATTGCTTCAGTAGTTGGGAGTCGGTGGGCGATATTGCTCGGGATCGATCGTGCGAAACCACGCGATCGTTTTCTCCAGGCCCTCGCGAATCCCAATCTTCGGTTCCCAGCCCAAGTGCTTTTGGGCGAGCGAGATATCGGGGCGTCGGCGGGTGGGGTCATCGGCCGGCAGTGGACGGTAGACGATCTTGGATCGGCTTCCTTTCAGTTCGATGATCATCCTTGTTAGCTGATCGATCGTGTACTCTTCCGGATTCCCCAGGTTGATCGGGAAGACGAGGTCATCCGAGGCATCCATCAGGCGGATGAATCCGTCGATCAGATCATCGCGGTAGCAGAAGGATCGAGTCTGCGAACCATCGCCGTAGATGGTGATGTCGGTGTGGCTGAGCGCCTGTCGGATGAAATTGGAGACGACGCGCCCATCGAAAGGGTGGACGCGAGGTCCATAGGTGTTGAAGATCCGACCGATCCGAATACGCAGTTTGTTGACTCGGTGGTAATCGGTGAAGAGCGTCTCTGCAGCGCGTTTCCCTTCGTCGTAGCAGGCCCGCACCCCGACGGGATTGACGCTGCCACGGTAGCTTTCTTTTTGCGGATGGACTTCCGGGTCGCCGTACACCTCACTGGTGGACGCCTGAAAGATCTTGGCGTTGCACCGCTTGGCCATCCCTAGCAGGTTGATCGATCCGATGACGCTGGTCTTCATCGTCTTGATGGGATTGTACTGATAATGGCCGGGGGCTGCGGGGCAGGCCAAGTTGTAGATTTCGTCCACCTCCAGCCAGATCGGATGGATGATATCGTGCCGAATCAGTTCAAAATTAGGCCGCTCTAGTAGGTGAGCGACATTGGCCTTTTGGCTGGTAAAGAAGTTGTCGACGCAGATGACATCGTGACCTTGATCGACCAGCCGTTCGCAGAGGTGGGATCCAAGGAAGCCAGCGCCGCCCGTCACGAGAATCCGCTTGATCCGTTTCACCGGTGACTCCTGGATGATTTCATTTGGGAACAATCTGATCGATGTGAACCTGAGATCGGAAGTCTACTGGGGACGCTGCAGGGTGAACAGGTCGGTGCTTCGAGCCCACCAGTCGCCGCCAAGCCGTGCGATCGAGTCGATTTTTTTGGGGTCTGGCATGCCTGCGGGATCCAGCATTCGGTCGTCGATGTAGATGGAGACAATTTCGGCGATGATTAGATTGGCCGAAATCGGGCCATCGCCAACGGGAATCACCTGCCGCACTTTGCATTCCATCGCGAAGGCAGTGTCGGCCAAACGAGGTGGGCCAACATGGCTTGAGGGATGCGTTGCCAACCCCAACAGTTCCACTTCGCTTTCCTCAGGCGGTAGCGACACACTGCTCTGATTGATTCGCTCGGCATCGCGCCAGCAAGATGCATTGATCACCAGTTCGCCGGTCGCCTCCACATTGACTAGCGTGTCTTTCTTCCGACCATCGCGCGTGAGTGTGGGGGAGATGACCGCCACCGGCGGGTTGGCTCCGAAGACGTTGTAAAAGCTAAAGGGTGCCAGATTGACGATTCCACGGGGCGAGATCGTCGTCACCCAAGCGATGGGACGCGGGGTCACCAGGCCGACCAGCATTTGATAGACCCGCACCACCGATTCGGATGCTACATCGATCTGCATCGTCACTCCATCCACGAATAGGGATACTGGGGCTGGTCGAAACCAATAGCCCCTTGCGCTACCAGAAGAGGCCGGAACGTGTCGACCATCACCGCCAGTTCGTCGGTCCATTTTATCTTGCGGCTGGCCACAATCGTCCCGGGGTGCGGGCCATGGGGAATGCCGTGGGGATGCAGCGTGAAGGATCCCAGAGTGACTCCCTTGCGACTTCCAAACTGTCCCCTCGCGTAATAAAGCACCTCGTCCGATTCGACGTTGCTGTGCGCGTAGGGGACTTTGACTGCGCGAGGATCGGTATCTAGCATCCGCGGCGCGAAGGTGCAGACCACAAAGCCGGATCCTTGAAACGTCTGATGGATCGGAGGGGGCTGATGAATTCGGCCGGTGATCGGTTCAAAGTCATCTGCATTGAATGCGAAGGGATAGACCATCCCGTCCCATCCGACGACGTCAAAGGGATGGTGAGCCAGATGGTATCTGGTCCAATTCCTCCCGTCCCGTATCAAGACCGGCACATCCCCTTCCTGATCGATTGTCTGGAGCCGCTCTGGTCCCCTGATATCCCGTTCGCTCATCGGTGCTCCCAGGCGAAACTGTCCGTCGGGATTCAGGTACCGGGAGGGAAAGCGGATGCTGCCGTGAGCTTCGGCAAGTAGCAGGTCGGCGACTTGGACATCGTCGAAATCGATTCGGTAGGTGGTGCACTTGGGCACCACCAGGTAGTCCATCGGACGAAATTCAATCGTCCCCAGCATCGATTCCAGCCTGCCGCTACCTGCATGCACAAACCACAGTTCATCGTCCTGCGCATTTCGATAGAGTTCCTGCTGCTGATGGGCAGGACGGCAGCGGGCGATCGTGACATCGGCGTTGAAAAACATCGGAACACGACCACGAATCACATCCCCCTGACGCGCTAGCTCGGCCGTCTTCAAGTGGACGTGCCTGAGCGGCAGCGACGCCGCCAGGAGGGGACTAGAAGGTTCCAGCGACTCGATCGAACGAACCCGCGTCGGTGGTCGCAGATGATAGGCGATGCTGTAGGCTCGCGAAAATCCCTCCGTCGAAATCACTTCCTCATAGTAGATCGATTCATTCAAAAAGCCCGGGTCGGCGGGCAGTTCTATATGCCGCTTGGGAGGCAATAGGCCTCGCTGCAGATATTGTGGCATCGAACCAGCTCCTCGATCTCAAGTGGATGCCTCGACGACTTGGTTCCGCAGTCGTCCCAGCCGCTCAATTTCCAATGTCACCACATCCCCCGGCTTTAGCCATCCCCCGACCGCTTCTGGAGTCAGTTCCAGGATGCAACCGCCACCGACGGTACCTGAACCGATGACATCTCCCGGCATCAGGCGGCTGTCGCGACTGGCATGGGCGAGAATTTGAGGCCAAGTCCAGTACATCGTGGCCGCATTGCCGCGAGAAATTGACTGGCCGTTGACAGAAGCTTCCATGGCAAGGTCCAGCCGGCCATCACGGTATCGATCGCGAAGTTCGGAAAAGGGGACCACATGCGGCCCTAGGGCGTTGGCGAAGTCTTTTCCCTTGGCGGGCCCCAGCCCGATCGCCATCTCCTGCCTTTGGAGATCCCGAGCGGACCAGTCGTTATAGATCGTGAATCCCAGCAGGCATTCCATCGCTCGATCGTCCGCCGGGAGATTGGCCGCCTCCTTGCCGACCACGGCGGCGATCTCCAGTTCGAAATCCAGCTCCTGCGTTCCCTTGGGGGGAATCACCAAGTCGCCATCCCCGATCACGGTGTGGGGATTGGAAAAATAGAAAGCGGGAATCTCATACCACTGAGGGATCATCGCCAGGCCCCTCTGTCGACGACACGTCACGACATGCTGCTCAAACGCATAGAAGTCCCGAATCGTCCGTACCGGGGGAAGGGGGATCGCCATCACAACGTCCCCCTAGTCGCCTGCTCTCGCTCGATCGCTTCAAACAGCGCCTTGAAGTTCCCCTTGCCAAAACTCTTCGATCCCTCGCGTTGGATGATCTCGAAGAAAAGCGTCGGTCGGTCCTGAACCGGCTTGGTGAAGATCTGAAGCATGTACCCTTCATCGTCTCGATCGACCAGAATTCCCAGCTCGGCCAGTTCCTCGATATCTTCCTTGATGGAACCGACGCGCTGGCGGAGCGAATCGTAGTAGCTGCGAGGCACTCGCAGGAAAGAGACGTCGTTGTCGCGCAGGGCCCGAACCGTCTTGATGATGTCGTTGGTCGCCATGGCGATATGTTGCACACCGGCTCCTCCATAGAAGTCGATGTACTCTTCGATCTGGCTGCGGCGACGTCCTTGAGCCGGTTCGTTGATCGGGAACTTGATCCTGCCTTTGCCACCCTGCACCACTTTGCTCATCAGCGCCGAGTATTCCGTCGAGATGTCGCGGTCATCGAACGATACCAGCTGTTCGAAACCAAGCACTCTTCGATAAAAATCGACCCACTCGTTCATCTTTCCTTCTTCGACGTTGCCAACGATATGATCGATCGCCAGCAGGCCCACCGGGTGATAGGTCGAGGGGCTGTAGCGTCCCGGGTCGATCGGGTCGTA
>JBJSWM010000694.1:0-1666 GCA_046085865.1 Pirellulaceae bacterium | reverse complement strand
GCGATCCCCATCATCTGCCCCCTCGCCAGATGGCTCTGCCGCCATCCCCTGGCATTCCGCTTCGCCCTCCGACGCCGACTCCCTGGGCCACCTACCAGCCCTCCGCAATTCCCGCCGCAGAAGAAACTCGATCTGCGCGTTGAGGCTTCGAAGGTCATCTTCGGCCCAACGACGCAGCTGGTCCAGCAACTGCGGATCGATCCGCAATAGAAAACTATCCCGTTTCGCCACGCCCGCCTACCTCATGCGAATGGTCTTTGCCTGCCTGGACAAGCAACGTCACGAATAGAGCGAACCGGCGTTGACCACTGGCTGTGCATTGCGGTCGCTGCAGAGGACCACCAAAAGATTGGAGACCATCGCTGCTTTACGTTCTTCGTCTAGCTCCACGATGCCATCTTTCTTCAGATGTTCCAGCGCCATGTGGACCATACCAACCGCCCCTTCAACGATCTTGGATCGTGCGGCGATCACTGCCGAAGCCTGCTGACGTTGCAGCATGGCGGCAGCGATTTCAGGAGCGTACGCTAGGTGGCTGATCCGGGCCTCCAGTACCTCCACGCCAGCTTGATCCAACCGCTCCTGAATGTCCTGCCGGAGTTGCTGGCAGATTTCCTCGGTGTTGCCACGCAACGACATTTCGTGGTCTTCGCTGTCGTAGGGATAACGCGTCGCCATCGAACGCAGCGCCGCTTCACTTTGCACTGCGACGAAGTCCTCATAGTCCTCCACCTGGAACGAAGCCTCGGCGGTGTTGACCACCTTCCAAACCACCACCGCCGAGATCTCTACCGGATTGCCATTTCGGTCGTTGACCTTGGAAGGCCTTCCATGAGTTCGCCCCTTTTCCTGCATCACCTTACCCGCCGCATCCTTGACCTCCGGCGTCCGGGACGAACCGGTTTCAAAGTTGTGCACCCGCAGAGAAATCAGCTTCTTGCTGTAGAACGGATTGACCCAGTGGAATCCCGACTGACGAGCCGTCCCGCGGTACTCGCCAAAGAGGGTGAAAACGCGAGCTTGGTTGGGCCCGATCGCCGTCAGCCCGAATAAACCAAGCAGACCGGCCACCGACAGGAAGATCGCAGGGATGCCCAAGGGGATCATCCCGCTCATCAGCACGAAAGGAAGCAACACCAACAGGCCCAGGCAGACCGGAAGAGCGATCCATCCGGAAATCGGCTGGAATGGTTTCTCTGCGATCGTCGTTTCCATTTCGTTCTACTCCTTGTCGAGGTGTCCCCAATCCTGCCGTGCCGCCACTCACCAAAGGTGGCGAAGCTCCAACGGCCTGCTATTCGATGCCAGACAATTCGATATTCATATGATATCACATCGATATTGGATTGATTTCTAGCTGAAGCCAAAAAATAGGCGAAAATTTAGCTCAGCCCCAGGGCATCCGTCCTCTAGCAATCGAACACACCCCTCACTCAGAAAGCCAATTTGCCCAGATCAACGATCCTCCCAGGGAATCAAATCCACCCATTCAGGCGATCGACATCAAAAGGTGGGTGGCACCAATTTCACTAATCGACATCAAAAGGTGGGTCATCAAAAGGTGGGTGGCACCAATTTCACTAATGCCAGCAAAAAACGCAAAAGGTGGGTGGCACCAATTTCGCTGCCAATTTCCTTCCACTTGCTAATGCCAGCAAAAAACGCA
>JBJSWM010000693.1:0-3073 GCA_046085865.1 Pirellulaceae bacterium | reverse complement strand
GTCAGCGGTGAAAAGGACCTACATCGCTCTTTGGAGCAGTCGATCGCTAGGTGGATAGGAGTCGAAGACGCGATTGTTCTGGTAGGTGGTCATGCGACGAATGAATCGGTGATCGGCCACATCGTGGGACCTGGCGATCTGATCCAGAGAGCGATGCAGATCCTTTTCACCGCTGACCAGTCGCGAAGCGGAAACACTTGTCCCGTACTTCCTGGCCGCCGCAGCGACTGACTCAGTTACCCGCGGATCACCGCTCATTCCAAGATAGTTGTAGCTGGCAAAACTCAGCAATTCACGTCCGGCGATGATCGTCGTGTCGCGAGTCAGCCCCTCGTGGACGGAGAAATAGGGGTTCGGGAGCCCCGACATCTCAAACTGAGCCATCGTTTGCTTCAGGCGTTTGTATTCGGGAAGTTGGTCGAATCGGTAGTCTTCGGCCACCACTTCATGCCCAACCGCCTCTTCGCTCGACTCATCGAACGACATATCCACCCGCATTCGGCTCTTTCCGAAGTGCTGGATCAGCGCATCGGCGACTTCCCTTACCGTCTCGATTTCCTGCAACACCTCTTCCGGGAACCGTCCACCGAAAGCGTTTTCCAGAGTGTGTGCGATCTGCAACCGCTCGATGCTGTCCAGCCCGAGATCCAAAACGATGTTGGTGTCCAGGTCGAGTTGCTTGGCGCGTTCCTGAGCTACCGCTCGGATGGCTCGTTTGACCAGTTCGACAACTTCCGGATCGGGATCGCGCTGCTTCTTACCAACCACCCGTCGTCTCGCATCTTCACCCGTCGCTTGCCTGGGTTCCATCGTCGATGCAGCGATCATCGGTGCTGCTTCTTCAAAGCCTTGATCCCAGCTTTCCCACTTGGCCACCACTCGAAGACTTCCCTCCTGGTAATCTCTCAAGCAAGCATGCCGTTGGATCTTGCCACTGGAGGTTTTGGGAAGGGATCCATATCGAACCAGATAGACGGCGTCGGGAGGCAACTCGTGGGTTTGTGTCACGACCCGGCGAATCGTTTGAATCACCGGTTCCCAGTCGTCCTCCAAGCTTCGCTGAACTTCAACAGCAAGAATGAGCTTCTCGCGAGTGCCCGAAACGTCAGCAAAGGCCGCAGCCGCACAGGATGGAATCGACTCGTGGCACTCCTCTACCGTCAATTCGATATCCTGCGGATACCGATTGACGCCGCGCACGATGATCAGATCCTTGACGCGGCCTGCGATAAACAATTGATCGTTGTGGAAAAATCCAAGATCACCGGTACGAAGGAAAGGACCTTCCTGCTCAACCGTGTAGGCATGGAACGTTTCCTTCGTCTCCGCTGGCTTGTCCCAATAACCGTCTCCGACACTTGGAGACTGGATCCACACCTCGCCAATAGCACCCGGTGACGCAATCTTCATTGTTTTCGGATCGACAATTTCCACCCGCTCTCCGGGCAAAATCGCGCCGCAACCCGTCAGCGCCCTGGCCTCCTGATGCGAAGGCTCCACCACCACTACCTTACGAGCGTCTAATTGCCGCGAATGAAAATACTGGATGACCGGGCGGGTCTCTTTCGGACCTCCACTGACGATCAGTGTCGTTTCCGCCATTCCATAGCAAGGAAGATGAGCGTTATGGTGGAAGCCAACTCGTGAGAATTTCTCGGAAAACTGCTCCAGCGTCGATGCCCGCACCGGTTCAGCCCCGTTGAACGCCACTCGCCAACTCTTGAGATCCAGACCTTCCATCTCCTCGTCGGTGACTTTGTCGACGCATAGTTGGTAGGCGAAGTTCGGCCCTCCAGAGACATTGACTCGGTACCGTGAGATGGTGCGCAACCACCGAACCGGATTCTGAAGGAACGCCATCGGGCTCATCAGAACACAAGGCCTGCCAACGAAAAGAGGCGCCAGAATTCCACCCACCAGCCCCATGTCGTGATAGGCAGGAAGCCAACTGCATCCCACCAACTCGGTATTCAAATCGAACGCCACACCAATCAGCTCGCAGTTGCGAATCAAACTCGTGTGGCTCAGGACCACCCCTTTGGGCGTACCGGTCGAACCGGAAGTGTATTGCAAAACCGCTGGGAACCGCGAATCGACGGGGACTTCCTGGAATCGCAGCGCAATCTGGCGATCCACCTTCTCCGTCGCAATCAACTTCACCTCCGACATTTGCCCCGGAAGCTGACTTTCCCCTTCCACCTGCTTGCGCACCGATTCGACCGTCAGGGCAAATCGTGCCGAACAATCATCGGCGATACCGGTTAGGCGAGCCCCTTTTCGGTTGCGTCGAGGGGGAAATGCGGGCACGGCGGTGCACCCGGCATAAAGTGTTCCAAAAAACCCCGTCACGAACTCCAGGGAAGGAGGGTAGATCAAAAGCCCACGATCGCCCACCTTGGCGTGCTGCAAAATCTCTACCGCAACGGCACGTGCCGCCTGGTCCAGTTCCGCAAAAGTGATTTGCTGGTCCGGACCACCTTCTCCGTCGGTGAAATAATAGGCCACCGCATCCGGAGTAAGCCTTGCCCAGTAACGCAAGCTATCGACCAAATGGCTGCGCGGTGGATCGAAGGGATGGACAATCGGACGAATGTCAAGCACGGAAGATCCTTGATCAATCAAGTCTGGCGCTGGTTTCTTCAGCATGCAAAACCCCTTGCCGCCATCACCGTTAAAGGTAGCAGATTCCCCCTCCGCGTCCAGCAGAACCCACCACTTCAGGTGGGCCACCGCCCTCCGCTCGGCTCTCCTCTCTAAAACATCGTCATCTGAACGACGATGGTGCAATGGGAAACCGCAAGCGAAATAAGATCCCAACAGAACGATCCGTTTAGGAAAGACAAGTTATCTGGGGAAGAGCCAGATTTGGCGTGCCCAGGCCATCCGAATTCCAGGTTTCCGGCCCGAACACCCTTATCAGATAGGTATTTGCTACCTCAGCAGTTTTCAGACGGTTCCACGCACTAATGTCACCCTAGGCCCATCCGTTGAGGGATGGAGTTCCTGGTTTGTTTCGCCATCGGGGGATTCGATTCGCTTTTTAGCCAGCCACGGAAACAATCCATTCCCCCAG
>JBJSWM010000692.1:0-1006 GCA_046085865.1 Pirellulaceae bacterium | reverse complement strand
TTCCTCGGGGATGATAGACCTTTTCCAAACGTCTGGCGTTGCGATGACATCGGTGGACAAGAGTGGCGATCGCGTGCGGAAGATGTTCTCGGAGATCGCTCCGCGCTACGATCTTTTGAATCATCTTCTCTCGTTGAATATCGACCGCGGGTGGCGGTGGCGGACGCTGAGTCGGCTGGAGCTAAAGCCAGGGGTTCCGGTTTTGGATGTTTGCACGGGTACCGGAGATCTGGCCCTAGCGATCGCCCAAAAGCAGGTACCTGAGATTCAAGTGCTTGCGACCGACTTCTGCGAGGCGATGTTGGCGATCGCCAGGACCAAGCAGACGAAGGCAGGGATCCCTGAACCAAGGTTGCAGTTCTTGGAATCCGACACCCAGACGCTTCCTTTCGCAAACGACACCTTTCAGGCCGTGACCGTCGCCTTCGGGCTCCGAAACGTATCGGATACCGGGAAAGGCATCGACGAAATCCTGAGGGTTTGTCGACCAGGGGGGCAGGTGGCAATCCTTGAGTTTTCCAAGCCGTGGTTGCCCGGTTTGCGACAACTCTACAACTTCTATTTTCGCAGGGTTTTGCCCTGGATTGGCCAAGCGATGGCTCGCAATGGCCAGGGGGCGTACCGTTATCTCCCAGAGAGTGTTGCGGATTTCCCCTCCGGCGGGGAGTTGGTGAAGATCCTGGAATCGTCCGGCTTGCAGCAGGTGAGGTGTGTTCCCATGACTTTTGGGGTCGCGTCGCTTTATTTGGGGCGCAAATGAGCCTTCCAATCGTCTTGGCGATGAGCGGTGCTAGTGGCGCCGTCTACGGGGTCCGTTTGTTGCAGCAGTTGGCCGATGCAGGCATTGCAACGCACTGGGTGGCAAGCGAATCAGGGCGGGTGGTCCTTCAGCAGGAACTGGGGATTCATGGCCGTTCGCCAGAGGAATTGGTGGAGGCGATTCTTGGTTATCACTGGCAGACCAAGAGTGCGGTAGATTCGCCTAGGTGGAGTCCGGTGACCTCGG
>JBJSWM010000691.1:0-10397 GCA_046085865.1 Pirellulaceae bacterium | reverse complement strand
CGAAAGGGGAACCGGTTTTGGTCGATGCCGATGGAATTCGCACCGTCCGCCAACTGATCGACCAAGTGGTCAATGCAGATCCACGTCGGGGAGAAGATGAAGACAGCCCACTTTCGCTAATCGACTTCGATGATCTGCTCGACTCGGCTTTACGGCAACAGGGCCTGACGCTGGAAAGCATCCCGGCCAATGGTAAACGGGTCCTCATTCAACGCACCGACAATCTGCTTTACGACGTCACTGACCAGGTTCACCCCGATGTAGCGGCTCATGTCGTTCTGGCCGCCAAAACCGTAGGACTCGATATCGCTGGTATCGATCTGGTCGCCCTCGACATTTCCTGCCCACTGGAAGATCAGCGAGCGGCGATCGTCGAAGTCAATGCAGGGCCAGGCCTCCTGATGCATTTGAAACCGGCCGTGGGCAAGCCGCGACCGGTGGGACAGGCAATCGTCGATTCGATGTTCGCGCCAGGCACCAACGCACGCGTTCCCGTCGTCACGGTCTCGGGTTCTAGCAACAACGGCCCAATCGTCCGACTGATTCGCCACGCCCTGCAGCGCATCGGCTGGTGCACCGGTTGGTCCACCGGCGATGGATTCTTTCTCGATGACCGACAACTGGGACTTCCTCCAGCTCACGCGGAACCCGTAGCCCAGCGTCTGCTGCTTCATCCCGATGTCGAAGCGCTCGTGATCGAGTCTTCAGCGGAATCGATCTTGCGACACGGATTGGGAGTCGATCGCGTCGAAGTGGCGGTGGTGATGGGGGTTGAGGTACCGATCGACGTGATACGGGAATTCGATCTTGAAGACCCCGAACGCCATTTTGCACTGCATCGCACTCCCGTCGATATGGTGCTCCCAAATGGTGCAGCCATCCTCCCCTCCGACGACCCTGCCTGCATGGCCATGAAGCCCTTATGCCCAGGGGATACCATCCTTTTGGGATACAACGGCATCGACGATGCAATCGCCAAGCAGATAGAAGAAGGACGACGTGCGGTGGTGGTTCAAGACCAAACGATCCGACTGCTCGACGGCCCGAAACAAAAGGAGTTCCTGCCGCTGCAAGGCATCTCCCCAGCCGTGCCATCCGATCGGCTCACGGTTCTTGGATGGCTGGCCGGGATCGCAACCGCCTGGCATCTGGGAATGCCGATGGAAACGATGAAAGCCCTGCTGAAGACCTGGACCGGATCCGAAGAAAGCCATCGATCCTGAATCGGAATGGATGTCGTTCCCCTGGACAGTCCAATCACATCTCCCAGAGACAAAAAAGGGCATTTGCAATAGGCCGATCGGGTTTTCACGCCAACATCAATCCTCTTGCCGGCTCTCCCCTCGTGCCAGCAACTCACGAGCGTCTCGCATTTTCTCATAACTGGCGTGCGACCTTCGATTTCCACCCGTGCACACCGCCGACCTCACCGCGATCCATTCGGCTCCCCAGGAAGCAGCTCGCGCCAATTGGTCGACGCGCAGCGAACCGGCAAGTGCCAAAGTGACGCGGTGCTTCCTAGCGGCGGCCACCCACTGTGCGATCGTCTCTTCGGAAACCAGGTCAGCCAAACTGCGTCCATCCTTCCGAAACGTATCGACCAACAGATGCTTTGCACCAAGGCGCAAGGTAGCTCGCATCACCTCTTCAAAGGATGGCCCCTGAGCGGCATCTTGATCGGCGTAGTGAACCAAGATCCACTTGCCCGCCAACTCCTTCGGCATCGTTCGCTCGATCAACTCACATACCACGCTTAAATCCGTTTGGCCACTCAACCCCACCTTGCAATGGTCAAACTGGCCCCAGATGGATCCGTCATGGTGTGCCTCTGCGCCGACCCATTCCTGCCACTCTCCCAGTGCGACACTGAAAACCCCCTGGAATGACTTTTCTTGACGTAATGCCTTGAGGCGACTGGTGAACTCCGCGGCGAGTCCTGGTGCGGGCCGGCCCAACGAACCACTGTCGGGGTCTTTCAAATCGATCCAGGCCACTTCCGCCTCCACTGCCATCCTCAGTTCGTCCACCGATCGAACGCTCACCAAAAGCTCAGCCCCCTTGGATCGCACCGCGTCCGAGTTGCCCTCTGTTGGTGGAAGAATTGGCTGAGGAGGTTCCGAGCGACTCATCGGCGAGCCCTGAGGGGAAAGAGATCGGATGGGATTCCGTTCAACCAGGATGCCTGAAAGGCTAGACGATCATGGACCTGATGCCAGAAACGGGACCCTTTCGTCGGGCTGGCAGTCTGAACGATAGAGTCGATCGCGAAGCTTGGCAAGAAGCCCATCCCTTCGGCTGATCGACCAGGCAGGAACGGGGCCAAAGCACCGAGGGCATCTAGTGAAAAGACGAGCCTAGGCGACGGAATCACTGGCGGCCCGTTGCATTTGGCATGGCAACCCGTTAAAAGGAAGGGTCGTGGTGTTCGATTTCCCGCCGTCGCAGCCCCAGGGCCGAACCGGCCATCTACCGCCATGGCGATCGAGTGCCAAGGCCGGTGGTTAGGTGCGCTGATCGACCAAAGCCAAACCTTGCAAGAAGCAGATTGGCCCATCCGTGCCTTCTAACGAATTCGAATTGATTGAGACCGGCGCAGCGCTCGCGGCGTTGTGCCAACGCATCGAAGAAGCCACCCTTCTGGCATTCGACACCGAATTCGTTTCGGAGGATAGCTACCGACCACAGCTGTGCCTACTCCAACTGGCGACCGATCGATGGAAAGCGGTGATCGATCCCCTTCACTGCGGCTCCATGGATCGATTCTGGGAGTTGATGCTGGCCCCTTCCCGCCGCGTGGTGGTGCATGCGGCGCGCGAGGAATTCCTGTTTGCGTTCCGAGCTACGGGGAGGGGGTTTCCAGACCTTTTCGATGTGCAAGTCGCCGCCGGGCTGCTGGGACTGGAATTCCCATCCTCTTACTCCAATTTGGTTCAGCGCTACACCGGCCGACAACTGGCCAAAGGACACACTCGATCCGATTGGCGCGTGCGCCCGCTCTCCCGAAGCCAGCTTCTGTATGCCATTCAGGATGTCGATGATCTTTTGACGATCTATCGAGCGATGGAAGAGCAGATGACGAAGCTTGGACGTCGTAGCTGGATGGACGAGGAGATGGAGTGGCGGAAGGCGGAGCTGATCGAATCGGAAAGCTCCGAGAACTGGTTTCGCGTTTCGGGTATTCAGTCTCTGGATGGCAGATCGCTGCAGGTAGCCTATGGACTTTGGAAATGGCGCGAGCAGCAGGCGCGACAACGCAATCAACCGGCCCGTCGGATCCTCCGAGACGATTTGTTGATTGAAATCGCCAAACAGGCCCCCCGGGGCGGAATGGGGCTGGACTCCGTCCGCGGCATGAACCAGCGACTGCTTCGCAATTCCTGGAATGAAGTCATCGAAGTCGTCGACGCCTCAGCAAGCCAACCCTGCCCCCCGTGGCCCAAGCGAACCAAATTTGGCTACCAAACGATCTCCAGCATGGTCACCCAGTTCCTCCATGCCGGCCTTGCCTACGTTTGCCGTGAACAGTCGCTATCACCCGCGCTAGTCGGAACCACCGATGACCTGCGCGACTACGCACTGTATCGAATCAATGCGAAGCGAAATTCGCAGCAAGAGCCGCCGGCACTCTTGCAGGGTTGGAGGAAGAAGATTGTCGGGGAACGGCTGGACGAACTGCTCCAGGGAAAGGTGGGCCTAGCTCTGGTCGATCCACTGGACGAAATGCCGCTGCGATTCATTCGAAACGATTCCAGTTCAACATGATCGTTCCAAGCAACGCTCACGCGTCGGTGCCTTTTTTCAACCCAGTAGCCCTGCGCGCAGCCGGCTGCGGGGAATCGCAAAGTGGCGTCGCCGGATCGGTACTCCCCATCTATAATCGATGTGTCCCGATCATGGACGGCAATCGAATCGCTGGCCGGGATCCCGGAAGCCTGGGGGCAGGTGCTCCGGCCGTCAAGTCGCCTCAGGGAGCCTGGTTCACCTATGTCCGTCTTCGTCTTCGGTCATCGCAATCCTGATACCGATGCGATTTGTTCGGCGATCGCCTACGCCGACTATCTGCAGAAGACCACCAGACCCGATGCGATCGCCGCATGCTGCGGCAGCCTCAACAAACGAACCGAGTTCGTTCTGAAAACGGCTGGGTTGCCCGCGCCTCGCATCATCATGGATGTGCGGCCGGAGGTGGACGACTTGTGCAAGAGGGAGGCGATTACGGCACATCGGACGGAAGTCTTCTACGAAGTCTATGAGAAGATGCAGTCCCACCGGCTAAGCAACATTCCGGTCCTTGGTGACGACCGTCGCGTCGAAGGGATGCTGACGCTGCTCGATCTGATGCACGTGATCTTCGAGGGTGACTCCGACCCGCTTCAGGCGCGTCAGGTACAAAGTTCCATGGAAAAGATGTGCAAGGTGCTGGAAGGGACCTTCCAGCATCAGGAAAACATCGACCAACTCTGTTCGGTCCTCATCATGGTCGGGGCGATGAGCGCCGAGGGATTCACGCAGCGGATGCAGCGATTTCCAGCGGAACGTCTGCTGGTGGTCTGCGGTGACCGCCCCACCATCCAGCTTCCCGCACTGGAGCATGGGGTACGAGCGATTGTGATTACGGGTGGCTACCAATTGTCGCCAGGACTGCTGCAGTTGGCCAAAGCCAATCACGTGACAGTGATCCTCAGCCCTTTCGACACCGCCTCAACCACGATGCGACTGAAGACAGCTCGCAGCGTTCACGCTGCCCTCAAGAACGACTTCCTTTCCCTACCCAGCAAAATGCCTTTGGCCGAAGCACGGCTGGCGATCGACCGGACGCGTCAAAGCCTTTTCCCAGTCGTTGATCCAGAAGGACACCTGATCGGCGTGCTCTCCAAATCCGATCTGCTCAATCCACCTCGACCGCAACTGATTCTGGTCGACCACAACGAGTTGGGGCAGGCAGTCCTGGGGGCCGATGAAGCGGACATCCTTGAGGTGCTGGACCACCACCGTATTGGCGGCACTTTGAAAACCGCCCAGCCGATCCGGTTCGTCAATGATCCGGTCGGATCGACCTGCACCCTAGTCGCCAGGCAGTTTCGCTATAGCGGCATCACCCCCACCCCCGGAATCGCCCTCTGCCTGGCCGCTGGAATCATCTCGGATACCCTTTTCCTCCGCTCCCCAACCGCCACTCAGGTCGATCACGATCTGCTCGAATGGGTTCGGCCACTTTGTCCAGTCGATCTCGAAGCCTTTGCGAAGGACTTCTTCGGAATCGGGTCGGCGCTTCGCGTCTGCGCGGCACGCGACGTCGTGCGAGAAGACTGCAAGGAATTCGAAGAACATGGGATTCGGTTTTCCATCTCGCAAATCGAGGAAATCGGATGGGATCTTTTCTGGGCTCGCAAGGAGGAATTGCACCAATCGCTGAAAGATCTCGCCCGCGAAAGAAAACTCGATTTCTCCGCCCTCCTGGTCACCGATATCGTCCAGCAAAGCAGCCTGCTGCTGCTGTCCGACGAACCGAAGAATTGGGATGAAATCAATTACCCACAAGTCGATTCTCACCTTTATGAACTCGAACAGGTCGTCAGCCGCAAAAAACAACTGCTGCCGCTGATCTCCAGCATTCTGGAAATGGAGTCCAAGACATGAAAGCGATGCTGCTCAAGGAATACAAGAAATTGGAACTGGTGGAGCTGCCAAGGCCGCAGATTGGCCCGGACGAACTACTGGTGCAGGTGCGAGCCTGCGGGATCTGCGGTAGCGATATCCATGGTTACGATGGGTCGACCGGCCGACGAATCCCCCCGCTAGTCATGGGACACGAAGCGGCCGGTGTGGTCGCTGAAGCCGGAAGCCAAGTCGACCGCTTCCATGCAGGCGATCGCGTCACCTTCGATTCAACCGTCTCCTGCGGAACCTGCCCAGCGTGTCGCGCCGGGAGGATCAACCTTTGCGAGCGACGGCAGGTGCTTGGCGTTTCTTGCCAGGAATTTCGACGCAATGGAGCATTTGCCGAATATGTGGTGGTGCCACAGAACATCGTCTATCGTCTGCCAGACGAGTTTCCTTTCCACCACGCAGCGATGATCGAAGCCGTCTCCATCGCCGTCCACGCCGCCAATCGCACCCCCACTTCGCTGGGACAGACCGCCGTCGTCGTCGGCAGTGGCATGATCGGTTTGCTGGTGATCCAGGCCATTCGACTGGCTGGCTGCTCTCGCGTCATCGCGATCGATCTGGATCCCAATAAACTGGAGTTGGCAAGAAAACTAGGAGCCGATATCACCATCGACTCCTCCAAGCACGACCCGGTCGCTGAAGTGATGAAGGCAACCGACGGCCGTGGCGCGGATGTCGCCCTGGAAGTGGTCGGCATCGCGGCAACCGTGCAGATGGCGATCCAGTGCACCCGACGGGGCGGTGCGATCACGCTGGTCGGCAACCTCGCCCCCAAGGTGGAAGTTCCTCTGCAGGCCATCGTCACTCGCGAACTGACACTCTACGGAAGCTGCGCATCCAATGGAGAAATCCCCGAATGCATCGATCTGATGCGAAGAGGACTGATCCAGGTAGAACCGCTGATCACCGCAGTGGCTCCCTTGACCGATGGCCCCAAGTGGTTCGAACGGCTTTATGCGGGTGAGCCGGGTGCAATGAAGGTCGTTCTGCAACCGACCTCCTGACCCCGCCAGGCTCCCAACTCTTCGTCTCCGATTCCAGCAGTTCGGCAACCGCAACTGGAGCTACCGAGCGTCAGGGGACTCTGGTTCCGGAGTCCACCTTCGCGCGAGAACCGCCAGCACTCGTCGGTTGACTTGGGTCAGCAACAACGTCGCTTCCCGGTCACCCGAAAGAGCCAACTGAACTCGGAGCACTTCGACAGGTTCCTTCACCCCTCTTGTCTTGATCTCTAGCCTTCCAATCCCTCTCTCCCTCAGCCATCTTCGCACGCGCTTGCGATCCCAAGGCATCACCTCCTCGATCTCAAACCAATCCACCCAAGAAGTCGTCACTGGCCGATCCGTCATCAGATATCCGTTTCGATCGCCAAGAATCGACACCCCTAAATGGCCCGCTAACTCCTTCGTGCTGTCACTGGCACGCACCACCGGATCACAGTCGCCCATAAAGCGAGGAAAGTGATTCAACTGACCTGCGTCCCGCAACGGATCAGGGCCGCAACCAGCAGATGGAATCTGCAAGTGAATCCATTGGACCTGGAGTGAATCGCTGGCACCCCGCTGCATCCACCTACCCCGAGAAAGCGTCTTGGTACCAACCGGATACCGCTCACTACCCCACCACAATCGCTGCTGTCGCACCGAGCGGTCGAGCGAAATCCAGTGGCTGCCAGTGGAATCCCGCCACCCATCGGGTATCACTGTTGCTGGAGCCAATTTGATCGAACCGCCAGCGGAGTGGTCCCGCAGGGAAACCAACTGATCCATGGTGGGGCTCATCTGATCGGCCCGACTGTGCCGTTTTCCATCCTGCCGTCGATCCGGATCGACGTGGACCCAGTGATTCGCCAAAGCCTCAAACCGCTCGGCCGCACCCAACCTCACCACGATCGGCGCCCCTTGCAGTTGGGCATGGAACTTGGTCAGCATCGCGGCAACCGGATCCTGATCGACCGCCACAAGGTCTCGCGATCGTCCCCGCGCCCAGGCGACTGCATCCACCCCCACGCCGCAACACAAATCGATGCAATCCACACCGCGTGGTACCGCATCGGCCACCATCTCTGCCGTCCACTGGTCGCTCGACTGCTCCAGAAGCGATGCGGTCCAGAGCCATTGGTGGGGATGAGCGACCTTTTTGCGAGCCCTCTCCTGGAGTTTGCGTTGCTCCTCCAGCATCGCTCGCTGCCACGGAGCCAATGCCATACCCACCGCATCCGGCCACTGGCCGCCGCCGAGCGTCCCGCGCGAACTGGCGTTCCCATACCAGTCGATCATCCATCGATACCGCTCTTCCAACTCCCCCATCAAACTACCAAACTCCTCACTGCTTACCCTTCCGTACTCCGCCTGCTCTCTGGTGCCAATCGTCGATACCGCTTTCCGTCACTCGCATGCACCCCCTCCAGTTTAGCTTAGCCAAAGTAGCCACGGCCTGGACAAGGCCGGCCCATGGACCGTTGCTCCATAGGAATGTGACCCAATCGGCGGCAAGCCGCTGCTGCTTCGCAGAGAACTGGGCAGTGCATCGGTAGCTACTGACTCCCATAAAGAAAGGTCTTTCCGACAACTCTGTGGGTCCATGGGTCGCGCGAGCACGCCAAACAAACCTGATCCCGCCTATTTGCTTACCGGGCGGCGCCGAGCCATAGAGGGTGTGGACCGATGAAGCTGCTGTATCCATAGTGCCCTGGTGACTAAGTGAACTGAAGGGCCGGGTGCGAGGAAGACGCACACCCTTCTTTCTGGTCCATCCAGCGATCCTGTTGGATCATGGCCAGCCACGACTAGACGCCACCTTGCTACGCTCCAACTGCCGCCCAATCTTGACAAGATGGTGCCAGCCGTCCGGTGACGTTTCATGACCCATTGGAATCGGTGCAGTCGAGCGATCCCCTTCCATAAAGACCCCGAATCGACCTAGAGAAAGGTCTGAAGGAAAAAGCAGCAAGCGCCAGCCTTGGGATATCAGAGTGGAAGGAATTCTAGCCGATAGGAGATGACAGGCGACGATTCGGGAAGCAATCCATGCAGTCGGCTGCTAGCTATCTCCAAATGGGAAGCTTGCGAAAACGTTGCCTTCGAAAACGGTTGTACCAGCAGCTGCAACGATTCGATCGGCTTCAAAGGGCGTCAAAATCGGAAAAAACGTTTGGTTGAACCGAGGCGCTAGCCGAAACAAAGAAAGGATTGCTGCAAACGGATCCTTGGATCGACTGGAGCACGGAGGCGCCCGCAAGGAAGCGGGCTCCTGTTTGCTCTGTGGGTTCCAGGCAGCCGCCAGCAATGACAATCGCTGGATTGTCCATGGGGGGCAGTCCGGTACGTTTCCCCGCAACGTCCGAACTTCAGCCTAGTCGTCAGCGATCGGTTGGGGAACAGGGCTTGGAAACATTGGTCGATGACCAGCCTGGGCAGGATGCCCAATACGTTAATCGAAGGAATACCGGAGGAAGTTTCCATGCGACGTTTTCTTTTCGGCCTGGCGATCGCCACGATCACCGCAACTGCGCCGATGACCGCGATGGCGGGGGATCGCGAAATTGCCGACGCCATTGTCACCTCGCTCAAGCAAAAACAGACCGATGGGTCCCTCAAGGGATTCGATATCGATCTGACCGTCAATCAGGGTCAAGTGATCCTGTCGGGCAAGGTGGGATCGGAAGACCAATTGGCGATGGTGCTGGCGACCGCACGATCTGTGACGGACGTCAAGGAAGTGGTCAACCAGATGAAGGTGACCACCGCCACGACGCTGCAGCCAGCCCAAGATTTGGCTCTTCAAATGGCCGCTCCTCCTGCAACTCCCACTCCGGTCTCGCCTGCAGTCAAGCCGGCGTCGACCAGTGAAGGGGACGTTGGAGGTGCCATCCAGACAGCCGGTGGCAAGCCAAGCGCTTCGGCGACTGACGCTGCCATCACCGATCAAATCATCGACAAACTGACAGCTGAAAAGAGTGCTGGAGCTCTCAGCAAGTTCGATCTAGATGTTTCCACCGTGGGTGGCGAAGTCTGGGCTCGAGGCTGGGTAGTCAACCCTCAGCACAAGCAGAAGATCCTCCAAGCGATTCAGTCGACCTCGGGCGTCCAGCGGGTGATCGATGACATCTCGGTCGTCCCTGCAAGCCGCGTGCAGGCTGCCAGCAGCATGGTTCCGCAGGATGGTGGAATTCCGGGTGTCGCAGTTCCAGGCGTCGCGGTCCCTGGGGTGGAAGCCCCGATCGCTGCACCGCGAGCCTTTGCACCTAGTACCATCGGCACCCCAGTCGGCACGTCGCCAGTCGCGGGTGTTGGTGGGATGGTCGGACAGCCCGGCCCCGTGCCGATGGCCGCCGGCCCGTCCTACGGCGGTGGTGTACCTCGCTACGATCAGCCGAACATGCCTAGCTACGCTTGGCCCAGCTACGCTGCCTATCCGAACTACGCAGCGGTGACCTACCCCAAGCAGTACTCGGCCACCGCTTGGCCCTACATCGGTCCCTTCTATCCCTATCCGCAGGTGCCACTGGGGTGGCGCCGAGTCAGCCTCGAATGGGATGACGGCCTGTGGTACCTGGACTTCTCCAGCAAACCTTCCTACTGATCCGATCGGATCGCAGGAACTGAAGCGAAATTCAAACCTTCCCCGCTTGAAACGGGGAAGGTTTTTTTCATTGGGACCGCAGCATTGCCACCTTTCCAATCCAGCACGCAAATGACAATCGACCTGTGGTGGTCGGGGGTCCG
>JBJSWM010000690.1:0-6935 GCA_046085865.1 Pirellulaceae bacterium | reverse complement strand
CTGCCCACCGACGCGCTGGGCCTGCGTCACGCGGTGCGTTGGTCGGAGATTGGACTGCGTTATCGACGCGATTCGTGGCAGGCAGCTGGACATGCCTTCTCCTGGCTGCTGGGCCTTCTGGGGATCGCCACAGCCATCGCGGCCGCCTCCCTGCCATGGATCGTGATGATCCGTGAGGTGAGTCGTCAGTTGATCCCAGGCATCGATTCGGGATCGATCCCGATCGGGGGTGGCCCGTGAGTCGATTGGCGAGCGATAGGATTTTGGCAAGCCACGCGGCAACGCTTGCCGACGCGCTAGCCGATACGGTGCGCCGTCGCGGCGATCGCAGGCAGCTTCGGGCGCTAGCCGAACGATGGCGAGCGGGGCCGCAAGAAGTGAGAATCGCAGAGGGCCAGGACGAAGGCGATGGCGACCGGTGGGAGCAAGCGATTGCGGTGGTGGCCAGGGATCCCGATCTGGCCGACCGGTGGTTGGACGGGAGGTACCAGATCGCTGCGATGCGAGCCCAACTCAGCTCGGCAACAGCCTATCCGCTCATACTAGGCCTAGTCGCCATGGTCGCGTTTTGTCTGCTAGGGCTCTCCCTGCAGCGATTGGATCGCGTGATCGCCGAGGGGATCGATGACCAGTCGCTGACGGGCCCTGGGCAATTGGGCTCCTCGACCTCCGGCTTGATGCTGACGGTAGCTCCCTCAGTGGGATTGCTAGTGCTGTTGGGATGGGGATTGATTCGCCTGATCGCCGGCCGCCAGGCAGCTGGATGGTCGCTGGCCAATCTTCCGGGGATCGGCGCGATCTTTCGTGCGACCGGATCGATGGAACTGTTTCGAACGGCAGCGATCCTTCGGAAAGCAGGTTGGGATCTCCCCAAGGCGCTGGAGGCAGGTTCCAAGCTGTGCGATGCACCCTTCGCTCCTTGGCTGGGGCGATCGATGGCCGAGACGATTCGCCAAGGTGCGACGCTGGGACAGTCCATCGCAACGCACCAGTGGTTCCCGCTCTGGATGGCAGCTTGGTTCCATGAAGCCGAGCAGGCAAAGATCACAGAAGCTGGGTCGATGGATCGAATGGCCGATTATCTGCAACTGGAGGTGGATCAGTCGGGCCGAGCGTTGGCGACCTGGATGCCTCTGCTGATTTTTGGGTTGATCCTGCTGGGATTGCCAGTCGGCTACTTTGGCCCGGTGATCCAGTACCTCAGCTGGATTCGAGCAATCTCCGGCTGGTAGAAGTTCGAACCTGGATGGATCGAAAGGGGTTGCGATGATGCGATGGGATTGGAGGATGGCGTAGTCGATGAACCAGTGGCTTTTTCAAGCACCGCTCTGGATGTTGCTGGTGATCCCGGGACTGGCGGTCCACTGGGCCGCGCGCATCGTGCGCGGCCAGGAGCGACAGGTGGGCCACTCCCATCGGCTTCTGGAGATGCTGGGATGGGGATTCCTGGCCTGGGCCGGGGTAGGACTAGCGTTGCTGCTAGTGGTGCCTTGGAACTGGCCACTCATTCCGCTACTGCTGACGATGCTGCTCAGCGGCCTTTATGTCCGTCGGCGCTGGCATCAAACGCGGATGCTGCACGCATGGGAAACCTTGCGGCTTGAGGGAAGCATCGCGTCGAACCCAGCCAATGGAATCGATCAACCGTCGGCCAATGATCGACTATGGCTGGGTGCAATGGCTCAGGAATCCCCCTGGTCGATTCGGCGATCGATCGGCACGCTGGGCAGCCAGTTGATCCAGTCGTCAGGGAAGTATGGAGCCCAAGTGCCCAGAGGTTTCACACCCGCTCAGCAATTGCAGCTGGCCCTGATGGAATCGAGCGACGGGAAGGGGACGGACCGACGCAGCGAACAGGCGACCTCGCGAACCGGTTGGTTGGTGCAGTGGGAGGAAGCCTACCGAACGCCGCTGCGGCATCTGCTAAACCGTCTCGCCTACCACTGGGTCGTCTGGTTCGTGATGACGATTTTTCATTTCCTCTTTCTATGGCGACTCTTTCCATCCCTTCGCTCCATGGGCGCATGGACCATCGGGCCAGGTGTCGGCAACGTCAGCGTAGCAGCCGCCTCTCCCTGGATCGCTCGATGGATGACCACTTGGCTAGAAAGCGGACCTTTCCTGATCGTGGGGCTTGCGCTATTCGCCGGGTTCCTCATCTGGATGGAACCTCAGATGTGGCGATGGGCTGCGCCGCGGTGGCGGCCAGGACACCAAAGGGAACAACGCCAATTGGCGCTAGCCGCCCTGGCAGTGCCTCCACTGCCCAGCCCTCAGCGACTGGCGAGACTGCGTCTTCTGGCAGCTCAACACCCCCATCGCGAATGCCGGGAGGAAGGGGCCAAGGCTATCGAATCGCTGGAATCAGGAGACGACTGGACCAGCGCCTTGGCCAAGGTCGATTGGATATCCCCTCGCGAGGCAGAGCAGATGCCCAAGGCCACCACGCTGGCCGCTGAGGAGGCAAGCAGGGCCGATCGAAACTGGCAGGAGGCGGCCGAAGCACTGGTGGCCGGGAGGCAGTCCCGCCGCAAACTCTGGTACGATCGTGTGCTGTCGATCGTCCACGCAGTCCTGACTCTCCTAGCAGCGTTCTACTTAAGCCTCCCTGCGATCTACTTTTTCCAGTGGATCAAGTTGATGATCGAGCAAATGGCGGCGCAAGCATGAATCGTCCCCCGTTCCCCACAGGCCATAGCAATGCAGGATACCGATCCGGCGATACCTTCCCCGGCGTCCGCCGACAGCAAGGGGTGATGCTGATTGAGTGCATCGCCGGTCTGGCCGCTACCATGGCGCTGATCCTGGCGTTTCTACCCTGGATGACCTCTCTGCAGCGTCAGGCAGCCGACCTCCACCATCAACGCACCGCTCAGCAGTGGCTGCGATGGAGTGCACTGGCGATGCCACTGCATTCCCTCCAGCCTTGGCAAGGGACCCGCGAAATCCCCATCGATTCTGAGGCCTGCGGAGAACTCCCAGAAGGAACGCTGCAGGCAACCTGCAGCGACTGGGTCGACGCTTCCCAGAAGCCCATCGGCTGGCAGATCGACCTCGATGTCCGCTGGGGCAGTGGCACTACGGCACAGCGACGAACACTTCGGATCTGGAGGCTGCGATGATGCCATACCGAACAGGCGCCGCCTCCCGCCGTGGGTTCACTCTGACTGAACTGATGACGGTGGTGTCGATCCTCTCGACGATCCTGGCGATCCTGCTGCCGACGATCGTGCGCATCGTGCAGTGGAACCGCAAACAGACCGAAACGGCGCTAATCGCCCAGCACCTGGATCGATTGCGTGAGGCGATCGAAAGGGATATCGAGCGTGTGGAAAGCGTCGATGCAAAGCCCGATGGCGATGCGATGCTGCGAGGCAAAGGTTTCGAAGTGCTATACCGGCGATGGGACCTTGGGATCGCACGAGAGGAAGTCCAGCCACCCGAGCAAAGCGTGCGACGAGAGTTCTATCGTTTGCCATCGGGATTGCGCCTGCGATGGAATCCGAACCTCGACGCATGGCTGAACGATCGCACCGGACCAATCGCGATTGGACGCCTTGAGCGAACTTGGCAGGTAACCGGTAGCGCCAAGGCGGATGTCGTCCTGCGATCGGAGTCGCAGTGGCTGCAGTGGCGCGCCATCGGTGGCCATCGCTCCTTCGCCCTGCGGGAGAGGACCGACCTGCTGGGAAATAAGGAGGCAGCGGCACCATGAGTCACCTGGAACCCAAGGGACGGGAATGCAGCAAACGAATCTGCAAACCACGCAACAGGTGGCGACGCCAGCGATCGGGATTGGCGATGGCCATGGCGATGATGCTGGGATCGCTGCTGGCGGTGCTTCTGGCCGTCAGCGCCACGAGGACCCATGCCGCCAAGATCCAACAGCGACGCGCCGCCGAATCGATGCAACTGGAACAAATGCAGCTGGCGGCGATGCTGCGGTTGCATCAAGCTGCCCAAGATTCCACCAACATCGCCCCAAAGGTAGTGATCGAATGGGATCCCGCAGCGCCTCCAAGGGATGTCACCGACGCCAGCGATCGGCCAAATCCAATCACCAAGGGATGGCGCGTCATCGCTCGGTTCGCCGAGCCAACAATCGAGGGCCAGTCGATCGAGGGCCAGTCGATCGAGGGCCAACTGTCGTTCGGCCATTCAAGGAAACGCGACGTGGTGGTGGAAGTCGAGTCGACTCACAGTCGCCGGAAGTGGATTGGGAGATTGGACCTGGAAGAGGACGGAAAGTCGAATGGGCGATCGACCGACGATCGAATAAGAGACTCACGAAACGAATCGGAGGTGCCGTGATGGAATCGAGGGGATCGGCGTCCAATCGTTCGAACGATTGGCGGCAGGAAAGTCAACGGCGGGGATTCACGCTGGTGGAACTGCTGGTGGTGATGGCGGTCATCGGCGTCCTGGTAGGACTATTGCTCCCGTCGGTGCAGGCGGTCCGTGAAAGTGCTCGCCGCTTCAGCTGTCTTTCGCGGTTGGCCCAGATCGGGATGGCAGTGCATGCCTACGAAAGCCACATGGGACGATTTCCGGCTGGCGTCGTCGACTCCCAGAAGCCGATTCGCCAGGTGCCGATGGGGTACCATCACAATTGGATCTCTGCCATCCTTCCCTATCTGGATCTGCCCAACGCCTACCGTGCGATCGATCCCACCAAAAGCGTCTACGACCCAGTGCACGACACATTGCGGATGACACCCCTGCCATTGCTTCGCTGCCCCTCCGACCCCAACTCCGGCCCCGTCTCCAGCTACGCAGGAATCCATGATTCCAGGGAACGACCGATCGACGACAGCGACCATGGAGTCTTCATTCGAAACCAAAGCTTCCGCATCGACGACCTCACCGATGGCCTGTCGTGCACGGCTTGGATCACCGAGAAGCAGATGCTGTCGGTCGACCTGGGGTGGATGTCGGGGACGCGTGGAACGCTTCGCAACCTCGGCAGCCTCACTAGAACTCAGACGTTCGGCGGCAGCTTTTTGGTGCCCGGGACCAATGCCGATCAGGTCATCCCAAAGAACCTGATACGCAACGAGACCAGCGTCGAGGAACTGAAAGACTACGCCGAAAAAGGATTCCTCGAAGATCTGCCCAACGGCCCTCAGGGAGCGATTCAGGTGGGAGGTATGGGCAGCGCTCACTCCAGCGGTTGTCACGTGGCCCTTGCCGATGGCAGCGTGCTCTTCGTCGGTCGATCGGTGTCGATGCCGGTCCTCTGGGCGCTGGCCGATCGTCGTGATGGCCTCCCCCTGGCACCCCCTGAACCTTAAAAAAAGTCCCCTAAAGTGTCCAGCGATCAGCCCGACGAACCACCAGAACCTTTCGATGCCAGAGCGCATCCCGAAGACCGATCCGACGGCGCGGACGAACGTCTAGCCCAAGGGAATTGGATCGTCACACGCAAAGGCCGATACACCTTCCTGGAACCAAGAGGCCAAAAGACCCCTATCGAGTCAACAGGGTTCCTGGTGACAGACCAGAAGGTGCGGCGAACCCTTGGGCTGGAAGGAGACGCCAGCAAGAAGCCATCGCGCGCGATCAGCCTGATGGAGCTGATTCTTTGGGTGGTGGTGATGGCGATGATGAGCTCCATCTGGAGCCAGATGGCCGGAGCGATCCTCGGCGATCCTCGGCGCCTGATGGCGATGGGCATCGTGGCGGCAATCGCCGCCGCTCCCCTGGGTGCTCTGGCCGCTGCCCTGTCTGGAGGGATGGGGCTGTGGCACTACCTAGCGGGCGTGCTACTGACGGCGGGCATCGGAGCTACAGCGGTCGGGATGCTGTGGCTGGATGGAAAGCAGTTGATGGGGGTGCTCCAGTCAATGGTGATCGGTGCCGTCGGGATCGTTCTGGTGGCAGCCATTCGCTACCTTCGGCCACCGAATCTTTGATCTATCCAACGGCAGAGAGTCGCTGCGACGATCGACTGCAACTTGCTAGCCAACGCCCGACAGCCGTGCTACCCATCGCTCATTCCGCCCATAGCTGCGATACTTCCATCCCCAGCTTGGCGATCAATTGCTCCACTTCGTCCGCCATGCGATCGCTGCTGGAGTGAATGTGCTCGGCTTCGCTGAGAAACCGAATCTTGGGATCGGGGTAGACGTCGTGATCGATCAGGATTTTTTCAAAGGGAGCCAACTGGCTGCCATAGGCGATCAGCACCTTGTGCTCGTCGAACTGCACCTCCAGTTGCCGCCGAGGATTCAGAATGGCGATCCCCATGCACCCATCATCCAGAATCAGCGATTCATGATCGCAAAGAATACTTTTCAAAACTGTCAGATCGATATCCTCGCGATAGAGATCACGCTGGCGGGAAGTCGTTCCGCAGTGACTGGTTTCCAGCACCACGTCGACCATCGTGCCCAGCGGATCCAGCATCTGGAGGAAAAGATCAAAAAGGTTCTGACGGCTGGCCGCCGCCATCACCACCGGGATCGATACATCAAGCCCGGAATCGACGTAGGTATCGTGGCGATACCCCTGCTTGGGAAGAATCTTCAGATCGCGAGAAGGTCGAACCGCTTCAGTCAACTCAAAAGTCCCGTAGGTGGAGACGGCCATGTGCCGCTCCAAGGCCCGTTCGTCCATGGCGGGAGCGGTGGCGAGGGATGGCTGAGCCGTCTGCATCTGAAATGGCGAATGCTGGCTGTGAGGGAGGCGCGAAGAGCGGTCCATCGTCGAATTCCTGGCAGGCAAGGTCGTGATCGGGATTGGCCCAAGGGATGGCTTCCGCCGAATCGCTTGGGTGGGATGAAACGATGGGGAAACTTAGGTTAGGGGGAGCGTCTGGGGGAAAAATTCCATAAAGCTTTCACTTTTTCGGGGAGTTTGCTGTCCGCACCACCGTTTCTGTCGATATTTCTGGAACAGCCGGAACGGTTGCAACAGCCCCGGTCGTCCCGAAATGG
>JBJSWM010000689.1:0-8878 GCA_046085865.1 Pirellulaceae bacterium | reverse complement strand
CATTCAAAAGGTGCCACCCACCAATTGAGGCTTTGCTTGCATTCAAAAGGTGCCACTCAATGATCTGAAAGGAACCTCGGTTTACCCAGCTCCCGTCAAATGGGCTTTACCCCGATCGTCGATTGCTGCTACGGTTTCCGTTTGGCACGGATCGCCAAACTGGTTTGGGAAGGAACCCAAAAGATGTTCTTGCGTGAGATCCATTGGACTATTCCGTCAGCTGGCAAGACGCCTAGCGAGCCGATTTCGTTATCGGGTCTGACGCATGGAATCCATGCGTTGGACTCCAGCTACCCTGCGCTGCTGGAGGGACTGGCGGCGACTGTCCGCCAGGCGCTGCGAGGCTGCAACCGAACACCGTCCACTTTCCGTCACGGAAAGCATACGCATCTTGGACCACCCGACAGTCATTGGCTGTCGGATCTGCCCCTTGCCGACGCTTCGGTTGAGGCATTCGAACCACCTTACCGGTTTTTGGTCCAACTGGCCGACCCGATCCCTAATAACCCGGCAGCGTCGCGATGGCATGTTCGCGAGGTCGATCGCACCTGGGAACTCCAAACCTCCAGCCGCCTAGCCAACTGGCGCCGCCTCCCCGACTCCCCGCTCAAACTGCTCTACGAGCGTTCACCCGACCAGTCCCCCTGGCAGCAACTCGATCAAGTCGCACAGGACCTTGGCCTGGTGGTCGCCATGCCGCAGCCCAGCCGACAAGTTTTCGGCCGCTGCAAGGAAGAGATGACACAACTGGCAAGGCAGCTTCAGGAGCCAACTCCGCCACGGGACCTAGCTTGGTGGCGCAATGAATACGATCTCGCAGTGCTCGACTACCGACGGCTTCGCGAACAGATGGCTCTGCGTCGCCGAGACCACCAGAATACCGAACCATCGTGGGAGCAGCAGATCGATCTGCAAAGGAGTCGGATCATCCAGCTGCAGCGGCTATTGGAAGCAAGCTGTGAGTCGCTGGAACATTCCTTAGAATTTCGGGCTCGCGCCGCAACACCCGCTCTTCGCGCGAACTCCACCAGGACTCCGCCCTCAGTTCACCACGCCTCAAAAACCGGCTCCACGGGCCCGGAGAGTCGATTCGAAAGGATTTTCCATTTCGGCGATTTCCATATTCCCGTGCGATCGGTTCCCCGTGTTTTCAGCACCACCACCGATGGCTTTGCCATTCCCCCTTCGGTTCAGCTCGAGGTGGAGGCGTTAGAAGAGCGGTCTGGGAAGCTGCGGAGCGATTTGGAAGCCGCGAAGCAGAAGCTGAGCGAATTGCTCGAACAACGCGATCTGGCGCTCGTGACCGAATCCAGCCAATGGAATCAGCAGCTTGCAACTGCGCGCCATCGAATGCATCTGGCCAGTCGACAGATCGCCGATTGGAATGCCCGGCGTTTCCAAGAACGAAGACTGCTTCGACTGCAAGCGATGCAATCGCCTGATGTTCCCAGCGCACCGTGCCACCATACGCTCCGCGAGAAGGCAGAAGAGTGGATGGAGCGGTGGAAGGTCCGCGATCGGGTCAACTGCTATGCGGAACGCCAGCCATCACCAAGCCGCTGGGAGCTCTGGGCCTGCCAGTTAGCGCTTCTGGAATACCTCTTGGAACACGGAACAAAGCTTCCCTGGGTGGTCGACCTGTTGGATTGTTCGATCCAACCAGCTCAAGCCACCACCCTCATCGATTCGCTCGACCAACTCGCTTGTCGAGGCATCCAAGTCCTGATCATCGGATGCCAACTCCCTTCGGCCAACGCCTCCCCATCTCAAGCGCTACGCTGCTGGCATTGGAACGACCGACAAAACGGTTGGGTAGTGGAGCGTTGTGAAAGTACCAGCCAATCCGCAATGTCGGCTCTCCCGGAAGATCGACTTGTTTCTGAGTCGGACCTGACAGAACTGCAACGGCTCCCTGAGGAAGTCCTGACTAGGCTGCGTTCTTTAGGAATCTGGACCCTTGGGGAACTGACCAACCTCAGCGAAGCGAAGTGGCAGCGGGTGGATCGAGCTGTTGGTAGACAGTCGGCGCTCGTAAGAACCATAGCCACGGAAGCGCTATTGCAGTTGCAAGCTCCCGGCATGAGAGGATTCGATGCCGCCCTTCTGGTCGCTGCGGGCGTCCCTTCGATGGAAGCTCTCCATCGGCAGTCTCGAAGCCAATTGCAATCGGATATCCAGCGACTGCTACAAACACCCGTCGGCCAATCGATCTGGCGGCGAGGATCTCACGCTGGGAAGGAAAGGTTGCACAACTGGCTGTTGTCTGCACGCCCCAAGGCCACCCACCCCATGCAGCCGCATCCTGCACCAGCGGCGTCGCCCCCACGGACCAAACCTGCCTCCGCTGCCTTTCTTCAGGCACCCTCGGAATCGCCCACCTTGGTCCGTGAGCGACCATCGATGGTGCAATCGTCGGTGGCGCCTCCTACAGTCAGTCAAGATCCTGACGTTCTTCCGTTTCCTGCGGTTGCAAAGTCGACGGATCGCGCCCACCCAAAGCCAATGAAGGAAGGCACGCCTAGCCAGACCTGGAATACGACTCAGCCCCTGCTGGCTCATCAACCCGTCGTCGATGCCCCCAGCATTGGCCCCAAGATGGCCGGTCTCTTCGAGGCACATGGGATTGTGACAGTCGCCGATCTGCTTAAAAATTCGGCCGAAGAGATCGCTCGCCGCATCGCCAACGAACAGTGTCCGGTTCCACTGATTCGCAGGTGGCAGCAACAGGCCGCGATTGCGTGCATGATTCCGGGCCTTCGCAGTGTCGATGCCCAATTGATCGTCGCCGCCGGCTATGAGGAAATCGAGCGTATCGCTGAAGTCGGATCGGAGCGATTCCGAGAGTCGATCGAGCGTTATGCCAAGTCCTCTAAGGGCTACCGGATCCTCCGAGGCAGCGCGGCACCTGTGTCTAGCGCGATCGAGCGATGGCATGAGACAGCCAGTCGCCTACGCGACCGCAAGGTCGCCTAAATCGCTCTAGCTATCGCTCAGGAAATGCAGCAAACATTCGGAAAGGTATCCGCCTTCCGGTGGTCAGCGCAAAAGCAATCGACCGCTTAGTTTTTGCAAAACACCCCACGGCAGAATCTTGGCGGAACCCCGCTATGGAACGATTGAGTTCCCCGCTGCTGAAAGATCGTAGCAAAGGATCTCTCGATCGTTACGAAGATAGATCTTCCCGTTGGCGATCGCCGGATAACTCCAGACCACAGGCCTCCCAAAACACTCGTTGGTCGGATCGATCGCATGAAAGCGGCTTTCCTCCTGATACGCTTGGGGTGACAGGCGAGCGATCGCCAAGTCCCCGGTTTCCGTCAGCAGCAGGTAGCGATTGTTCCCCATCGATTGCAGAAAGGCGGTGCCATGGCTGACTCGTCGCGTCCCTCCGGCGGTCGGTTGGTACGTTTCCCACTGGCGAGCGCCATCGTCGGCATCGAAGCAGATCAAATTGCCTGCACCACAGTCGGCGCCATAGACGAAACCGTCATGAAAGATCGGCGCTGCATTGCCGCTGTAGAGCGCCATCTTGCTCTTTCCTCGCCATAAGACCTCCGCCCCCGGCGGATCGGACTTCAACTTCAGCATGACACTGGCTTCGCCGATTCCACTTGCATACATCCGGTCACCGGAAACGACAGGGGGAGCGATCGCCATGCCGTAAGAGGGTGCGATGGGCACCGACCAGAGCTCCTTGCCGCTGGCCGGATCAAGGCTGTGAAGGACCTCTGGATCCCAGACCATCAGTTGCCTAGCACCGCCGAAAGCAATCAGCACCGCTGGGCAGTAGCCAAGTTCCTTCGCGGTGAGCGCCCGCCATCGTTCGTCACCGCTTTGTAGATCGATCGAGACCACGTAGGCCCCTTCTCCCCCAGCCATCGCGATCACCTGACCGTCAAAGATCAAAGGGCTTGCGGCATGGCCCCAAATCGGGGTCGTGCTGCCGTAGACTTCCGGCAGTCGCTTTTGCCAAACGACCTTCCCGTCTTCCACGGAAAGACAGATCAGATCCCCTTCCGCGCCTAGGTGCACCACACGTTTTTCGGCAACTGCCGGCGTCGCGCGAGGCCCCGCCGGATAGGAAATGGCATAGCTCCTTGGGTAGCGATATTCCCAAAGCACCTTGCCGCTTTCAGCCTCCAGGCATTGCAGTCGTTCCTGTCCTTGCAGCTGATCTCGAAGCGAAGGGTTGTTGGTGATCTCTCCGGACTCCTTGAGATAATCGCTGACGAAAACGCGACCATCGGCAACCGCTGGACCGGCATAGCCCAGCCCCACCGGTTGGCTCCAGAGTCGTTTCAGGCCTCCCTCGGGGATCTTGTCGATCAGCCCCGGCTCCCAGACCGAACCATCGCGGCGCGGCCCGAACCATTGCGGCCAATCTTCGGCCCTGGAGGCATTGCCATCCAAAAAATTCATCACAAAGCTGAATCCGATGGCCACCAAGCCCCACCAATGTTTTCTGTCAGCCATCATCATTCCGCTCCTGAAGCGTTGCGATCCAAGGGAACGTTGGAGTAGTCACAGCCGTCGCCATCCGGGAACTACCGACCGCGGGTCCCCTTGGCGACTTCCTTAGCCCAGGAATCTTTCAATGGGACGATGCGGTTGAAAACTGGGGCATGCTGGCGAGAATCGATGGCGTCGGCAACAAAGTACCCGTTCCGCTCGAACTGCACCTGCTGCCCGGCAGGTGTGTTCATCAATTCCGGCTCCACCATCGCTTCGATCTCCCTCAGCGAGCCAGGGTTGAGCTGATCGAGGAACGTGGTTCCTTCCCCGCCTCCCTCCGGATCCTCGCGGCAGAAAAGGCGATCGTAGAGCCGCACCTTGGCCTTCTGCGCGTGCCGAGCGCTCAGCCAGTGAATCGTCCCCTTCACCTTGCGATCGGCCTCTGGTCCACCGCTGCGCGTCTGAGGGTCGTAGGTGCATCGAATCTCCACCACCTCTCCGGCAGCATCGTGAACCACTTCCTGGCACTGGATGATGTAGCCGTACCGCAAACGGACTTCACCACCTGGTTTCAAACGGAAAAACTTCGGTGGAGGATTCTCCTGAAAGTCCTCTCGTTCGATCCACAATTCGCGAGAAAACGGTAGCGTCCGCGAACCATCCTCCGGTCGCTCTGGATTGTTGACGGCATCCATCCATTCCACTTGATCCTCTGGATAGTTGGTGAGAACGACTCGGACCGGATCGAGCACCGCCATGCGACGAGGCGCGATCTGGTTGAGATGTTCGCGGAGCGAGTTCTCGAGGACAGTGACATCGATGGTGCTGTTGAATTTGGCAACACCGATCGTCTCGCAGAAATTACGAATGCTCTCTGGCGTGTATCCGCGACGTCGCAGGCCGCTGATCGTCGGCATTCGAGGATCGTTCCAGCCGCTCACCAACCCTTCCTGCACCAATTGCAGCAACTTCCGTTTGCTCATCACGGTGTAATTCAGATTCAAACGCGCGAACTCGATCTGACGTGGATGGTAGATCTTGAGCGATTGGCAGAACCAGTCGTACAGCGGACGATGATTCTCAAACTCCAGTGTGCAGATCGAATGCGTGATCGATTCGATCGAATCACTTTGGCCATGGGCCCAGTCGTACATCGGGTAGATGCACCATGCATCGCCGGTGCGATGATGATGCGCATGAAGAATTCGGTACATCACCGGATCGCGCAGGTTGATGTTGGCCGCCGCCATGTCGATCTTGGCTCGCAGCGTCCGCGAATGATCCGGAAATTCCCCTGCCCGCATGCGCCGAAAGAGATCGAGGTTTTCTTCCGGCGATCGATCGCGATAGGGACTCGGTTTGCCCGATTCGGTAAGCGTCCCTCGGTACTGCCGAACCTGGTCTCCAGTCAAATCACAGACGTACGCATCCCCCTGTTCGATCAATTGCTCCGCCCAGCCATACAACTGCTCGAAGTAGTCCGAGGCATAATGGAGTTCGTCCCACTGGAATCCCAGCCATCGGACATCTTCCATGATCGACTGGACGTATTCGTCATCTTCCTTGGTGGGATTGGTGTCGTCGAAACGCAGATTGCAACGCCCCCCATACTTCCTGGCCAGCCCGAAATTCAGGCAGATGCTTTTGGCGTGCCCAATGTGCAGATACCCGTTCGGCTCGGGAGGGAACCGAGTGATCAACGTCCGACCATCCCAGGTCCCGCTTTGCATGTCCCTTTCGATCTCATGTTCGATGAAATTCAGCCGCTCGATCGAATCGCCGTCGTTGGCCGGACTGGAATCGGGATGCTCCACGTTGCTGAATCCTTTCGGTCGCGTTCATTCGAATAAGCCCTGCCATTCCGCCAAGGGTACACAGCGGCGCAGATGGACAGGATTTCACCAAGAAGGCTTTGGAAGATTATTCCCCAATTCTTCCGGGGTGGGAAGTTCCTACGCCTCCTCCTCGACCGATGCATCCCCCCTTCCAACATGCTGCAACTGGCCTTCGGCCCCCCCTGCGCGCCATGGTCGCCGTTGACGGACTGCGGCTGGACCGATAAATTAGAACGAAAGTCGCCACAAACGGCTTTCCTTCGATGGTGGTTGTAGCTCAGTTGGTAGAGCACTGGATTGTGGCTCCAGTTGTCGCGGGTTCGAGCCCCGTCAATCACCCTTTTTCTTGATCTGGGAGCCTCCTGTGGCTCGAATCCTGATCACCTCCGGCCCGACCCGCCAGTATCTGGACCCGGTCCGCTATCTCTCCAATGGCTCCAGCGGTCGCATGGGAGCCTGCTTGGCTCAAGCTGCCATCGATCTAGGACACCAAGTCATCGTCGTCTCCGGGCCGGTGCAGGTCGACTACCCTGCCGGTGCTCTGGTAGTGCCAGTGGTAACCACCCAGGAGATGCTGGCGGCAAGCCAAAAACATTTCGCCGATTGCGATGGAATGATCGGAGCGGCCGCACCGTGCGACTACATGCCACGCCAGGTGCAATCGGAGAAAATCCATAAGACCGGACAACCGCTGATCATGGAGCTAGTGGAGACGCCTGACATCGTCGCCACGCTGGCATGCCAGCGCAAACCATCGCAGTGGGTCGTCGGGTTTGCTCTGGAGACGGAGGATGTTCGGTTCCGCGCCATCTCCAAGATGCAGCGCAAATGTTGTGACCTGATGGTCTCCAACGAAGCCTCAGCCATGGATGCTCTGGATAATCAGGTCGAGATTCTCGATCGAAGCGGCCAGGTGCTCCAGTCGGTCTCAGGCAGCAAGCAGATGGTGGCGACGGCGATCCTGGATTGGATTGAACGTCGGCTGATTGGCTAAGTCGCACCATGAGTGCATCGATGCAATTGCGTACTCCCCTCCTTGCCATACTTGGCCTCCTTCCGGCGGTGGCTTTGTTCTGGTGGCAGACCCAGAGCGAAATCGCCCAGCCCTTGCCGGCCCAGCATGTTCGATTGCAAGTCGATACCCACCAGGGCCAACGAGACTTTGTTCTTCACGCCCCCTCTTCCTGTGATCCCAAGCAGCCTTCGCCTCTGGTCATCATGCTGCATGGCTTCGGAGGCACGGGGTTGACTGCCGCCAAAGAAACCGGATGGTCCGATAAGGCAGACAAGGAGTCGTTCCTGGTCGCCTATCCCGATGCAACTTGTCCGGATCGATCGCGCGCCGCGAACTTCCGCAAGAATCCCCAAGCTTGGAATGATGGTTCAGGCCGCTTTCATGCTGCCGAAAAGAAGATCGATGATGTCGCGTTCATCGATGCGATGATCGATGCGATCGACAAGCGGTATGCCGTCGACACCAATCGCATCTTCATCACCGGATTCTCCAATGGGGCGTCGATGGCATTCCGATTGGGGGTGGAGCTTTCCCACCCGGTCGCGGCGATCGCACCGGTGGCAGGCACCTGCTGGATCGAGGATCCCCAGCCGCCTCGCAGCACTTCCATCTGCTACATCACCGGCACCGCCGATACACTCAATCCGCTCCAGGGTGGCTATCCACGACTTGCCTTCGGTGGAAAAGACCAAGGGGAACGGGCCAAACCGCCGGTGCAGCGATTCATCGACCGCTGGGTCAAGTCGCTAGGCTGTCAGGAGCAACCCGCCATGGAAGAGATCACCCAGGGGGTCCGGCGGCGCAAGTACCTGGGTGATCGCGATCAGGCCGAAGTCGACTTCGTCACCGTAGAGGGGCTTGGCCATCATTGGCCGGGGGGCGTCCGCATGGCGCCTAGCATTCTGGTCGGAAAGCCCAGCGATCGCCTGAAGGCGACCGACGCGATCTGGGAATTTTTTCAGGCCCACCCAGGTGCAAAGAAACTTTCCAGACGAGAGACGGCATCGCTGCGGTATCCGATCCCATCCGTGTTCGGCCTCGAAAACATATCAGGAAGCCACCCAAAAGCGTTCGTTGGAGATCCCACCACTGCCCGACACCCATCCAAAATAGTCGTGGCTTCTCTTGGCAAAGGCTCTGCCAGAAATACGATTCTAAGCGGCTCACACTCCTTGGATCACCTGAACACTGCGTCCTCTTTAGCAAACCGTGCTAGCCCTATAAGCTGCCGCCAAGAAGAGAAGCCGCGTGTCATCGAAGCCCCCTCTACCGAGTGGACCACCTCCACCCCAAATCCAGCCTCAATGGGGGATGTGACGTGCCCATTCCCAACGATCGAAGGAACTATTCTTCCATAAATAATCCTCATAATCGGCAAAAACTGCTTGACTGCATAAGAATGACAGCTTTAGGATAACCTCCTCTTCAGTGGTGCCCGGGGGTGGGGGGATAAGTCGCATTCCCCAAGCATCTTCTTTCTTTATCGAGGTGATTCCTATGCGCTTGTTCAGTCGTCACTTGCCCGCCAATCCTTCTTCGGACACCCGCTGGAAGGGCCTCTTTCGTCGGAGGCGGA
>JBJSWM010000688.1:0-26693 GCA_046085865.1 Pirellulaceae bacterium | reverse complement strand
CCAATAGCTCGTACGCAGCAGAGATTAATTTTGCGTTAGGTTTTGGGTGGATTAGAATCAGATCCCAAACCAGGGGGGGGCCAATCGGAGGGGTTTGACCGTGTTCCGGATGGTCGATTCTGGAAACGGTTCACTTCGGGTCATCGCAAGGGAGAAATGCGTTGCGCGCTCGCATGGTTGCGTCCATCCTCTTGAGTTTTTCGCTCATAGCCGCCGCTTGGTTTGATCACCAGCGACCCGCGAAAGCTCCTTCTTGGAATTCCGGGAAGGTGGCTCCAGAGGCCGGCAACACGATCGATCTCCCGATTTATCGCATCCATTTCTTCGACGGGACGAAGGAGGAGCTTCTGCCGCAGGAGCTACTTCCGGATCTCCCTCCCCGATATCTGATGGCTTCGATCGATTTTCTTCGGCCGGATGTTGGTGGATCCACCCAGCGATGGCGGGAACGACTGGAGGAGGAGATCAAGCAGTCTCCGGCCACCTGGTTCCCTGGCTATCGCGCCGCAGAACAGCGTTGGGGAAATCGCACGGCGATTTGGTATTGGTTCAGGGATCGCGTCCAGGAACTGCTGGAACGCGAGGATTTGGAGCAGGTCGAGGTCGAGTGGGTGCGATACCGCGTTTGGGACCTGGAGCCACTGGAGCGTCTTCAGGTGCTGGAGGTGTTTGATGCCCCCATTCGTTGATCGATGGTTCCGTCACTGGGAGGTCGACCGGAAAGATCTCGAAATCTATCGAGTCCTCTTCTCGATCTATCTGCTCCTGGGTAGTCCAGTTACCCATTGGGGTAATTCTCTGGGGCCGATTCAATTCTCGCCTCGTGAATCCCTGGCGGCTCTTTTTCCATCGCTCCCTGCGGATGGCCTTTTGGTTGTGATCGAATCGATCGTAGTCGTAGCGGCGCTGGTGCTTTGCAGCGGTTTGTCGACCCGATGGTCCTCCTGGGTGATTGCTGCAGGATCGACTCTTCTTCTATCGATCGATTTCGCGTGGACCGGAAGATGGATCGACTTTCTTCTTCCGGCGATCGCGATGGTGATGGCGACCTGTGCCTGGGAAGGGCCTCGGTATGAGCAAGCCGGTGAGCTCCGGGAAGCGAGGTTTCCGGGATGGTCGATCGGTATGTGTGTGCTGATGGGTGGAATCTGGATGACGATGCGAGGCTATGCGCAGTGGTCGCAAGGGTGGCTAGATAGCGGCCAGCGTGGACTTGCAACGGAATTCTTCCTGAATCAGCTCGGGACGATGCGATGGAATCCGTCAGGCCAATCGGCCAACAGTTGGGTGCCGCCGGTCTGGCAGATGGGTGAGCTGGTCGATTGGGTGTCTGTCCTATTTTATGGACTTGCGCTTCTCTTTGTTTTCCACCGCCGCATCTGTCTGATCTGGTTGGCCTTGGCGGTCTGGATCCATGCTGCCTCCTACAGCTTGGGGCTAAATGGTCAGGGACCCCTGCTGCTGGCTTATGGGGCGGCGGTCCCTTGGTCCCGGGTCTGGGGTATGGTTCTCCTCCCACAGATCGCTCGCCACATGCTGACCGCGTTCATCGCTACCTTGACGATCTTTTTTTTGATCGCACTGATCCCGGGGTGGGACCGGGAGGGGATCGCGATATTCTTCGCGGCGGTAACGAGCCTCTACCTAGCCCTGACAACCATTTTTCCGCACTTGGCCATATCGACAGACCTTCTGGATATCGAGAAAGAGGAATGGGCGTACCGGGTTCCCGGTTTGCGGATCCTGGCCAAGTGGATTTTTGGACCTCCCAAGTCGCCCGACTTGCGGCGAGATCTGTCCAATGGGAGAGACGAGAACGGATAGGCAAACGCGGCCTGGTCCTCCGACTTGGTTGCCTTTAGCGAAAGCGAGAATCGATCCGGTCGACTTCACCCGACCAGTTGTTGTGGAGCCGGCCGAGGCGCGAGTGGTTCATGGGATTCGACTTCAGGCCCGAGAGCTGCCTTTTTAGGCCATCACCTCACGAACGACGCGTCCAGCGACATCCGTCAACCGAAAGTCGCGACCGGCATGGTTGTAAGTCAGCTGTTCATGATCGATCCCCAGAAGGGCCAGTAGGGTGGCATGGAAGTCGACGACGGGAACCGGATTCTCGGTCGCCTCAATCCCATGCTCCCCACTGCTTCCGTATGAGAAGCCTTGGCGAACGGGTCCACCAGCCATCCAGAGGGTGAATGCCTTATGGTTGTGGTCGCGTCCATCGTTCCCTTGTGCATACGGGGTTCTTCCGAATTCGCCGCTCCACACCACCAGCGTGTCTTCCAGCATCCCGCGACTTTCCAGATCCTCAAGAAGTCCAGCGATCGGCCGGTCGATGGCGCGGCAGTTGCCCGCCAGGGCGTTCCGAAGCTGTTGATGCTGATCCCAGTTCCCATGGCTGATCTCGACGAAACGAACCCCTTCTTCCAGCAATCTTCTAGCCAGCAGACACTTTCTGCCGAACGCGCTGGTGGGTCCTTGGTCAGCGCCATAACGCGCCAGCGTCGTTTCGGTTTCCTGTCCCAGGTCGAGCACCTTGGGCATGTCGCTTTGCATTCGAAATGCCAGTTCGTACGATTCGATGACCCCTTCCACCTCTGGCTGTCCCTCGGACCGCGCCAACTTCTGCCGATTGAGCGACTGGATGTAGTCGAGCTGTTGACGCTGGGCGCGACGAGAACGCAAAGAGGTCAGATTGGGTAGAGTGGCCGAATCAAAAGTCCGGCCATCATTACCCAGTCGCGTCCCCTGGAAGGCCGCCGGTAGAAATGCCGATCCAACCATCGATGCTCCACCATTGGCCGGGGGCGAGATGCTGACGAATCCAGGAAGGTTTTCGTTGGCGCTTCCCAATCCATACAGGACCCAGGCACCCATCGATGGCCGGACGAACTGGCTAGTTCCTGTATGCAGCCGGACCATCGCCTGGGGATGAGCCGGTACATCGGTCTGCATCGAATGGATCATGCAAAGCTTATCGGCATGATGGGCCAGTTGTGGAAACAACTCCGACATCCAAAGACCGCTCTCTCCATGCTGCTGGAAACTCCACGGACTCCGCATCAACCGGCTGCCAGGACGCGGTCCCGATTTTCCGTCATCGCGATCGAGCGCTGGTTTGTGGTCGAACGTGTCGACATGCGAAGGACCACCGCGCATGCAAAGAAACAGAACTCGCTTGGCGGTCCTAGCCTTCGAAGAATGGCCCGCTGGTGATGCGTGAGCGGATCGAGCCAGAAGTCCTTGCAGAGCCATCCAGCCGAAACCGAGCGAAGTGTGCTGGAGCATCTGGCGTCGACTGCTAAGCCATTGCCTTTGATGACAAAGCGACATGTGTGACTCCCTTGCGTTCGATCAATCGAGATATCGGAATTCCGCAGTGGCCATCAGCCCTTGGACCAGCAACGTCCAGGCGGACAGCGGATCGTCCCTACTGGTACTCAAAAGCTCTCTGGCCGACCTCGCCTCGGATGCCGTGGGCTTGCGGGAGAGTGACCATCGGTACGCAAGTTCCAGACGTTCGCCAAACGCATCGGTGGCTCGATCCCCAGGAAATGCCTCCAGAAGGCGCTGTGCTCCCTTTTTGGCGTGACGGATGGCGAAGCGACTGTTGAGCAGGAATAGGGATTGGGTGGGGACGTTGGTTACCTCCCGGGCTGTCTGCACGATCGTTCCATCGGGCATGTCAAAGACTTCGAGAATTTCGGGAAGCAGCCCGCGGGGATTGGGAAGATAGATCGATCGATAGGGCCCATCTGCCTGAACGATCTGCTCCTCCCTCAATCCAGATCGCCTGGGGGCTCCGATCGGACCATCCCCAGCGGCAGCCACCACCGATCCGTTCTCGGGAACCGTCATCTGGATTCCCGCCACCGAGAGGATCGAATCGCGAATCGCTTCGGCGGTCAGCCGCTTCCGGTTGGCTCGCCACAACAACCGATTGTCCGGATCGATCTGGAAATTCTCCACCCGATGCTCAGCGGCCAACTGGTAGGTGTGGCTGGTGACGATCCGTCGCACCATTGCTTTCAGATTCCATCCACCATCGCGAAAGTCGATCGCCAGCGCATCCAGAAGCTCGGGATGCGAGGGATGGTCTCCCGTCGTCCCAAAGTTGTCGAGACTGGTCACTAGACCTTGTCCAAAGAGCCAATACCAAATCCGGTTGACTGCGACGCGAGCTGTCATCGGATTGTCAGGTGAGATGATCCAGTCGGCTAGTTGCAGTCGTCCGCTGGTGTCGCTGGGAATTGGATACCGTTTCGCATCGCCGAAAAGTCGCGGAACCGATCGCGGGATCTTGTCGCCGGCTTTCGCCAGTTCCCCGCGGATGAAAAGCGGGCTCTCGCCAATCGTATCGAATCCTCCTCGCCGCAACTGCAGCCGACGATCGATCGGGCGCATCGATAAAGGCTTGTCCCGAACCGCCATCGCTAGGCCCACTGCGCTCCCATCGTCTCGATAGTTCTCAAGTTCTGCCTCTGCGTCGGCGATCTCGGTGGCCAGCGCCAGAATCCGAGGATTGATGGCGTTGTTGTCCCCTCCCTTTCGATTCGCCTCGATCCGCTGACGAATCAGGCTGTTTCGCTCCTCTGTCAATCGCGTCAACCGCTCCTTCATCCCTTGAATTCGTTCGGGATCCAGATCCATCAGGGCGCTGGGAACCTCAGCGGGAAGCCGAGCCAGCTTGGCGCCATTGCGATTGTTCACCCCTCCGGAGGCCGTCCCGTACAAGGTTTCCGTCGACAGAAAGATCCCGGCGATGGCGGTGTAATCGCGCTGCGTGATCGGATCGAAGAGGTGGTCATGGCAGCGGGCGCAGGCGACCGTCAGCGCCATGGTGGCTTGAAAGGTAGCATCGATCTGTTCGTCGGCCTGATCCAATTGGAATTGCTGTGGATTGGGTTCATTGATCGACTTGGGGCCGATCGCCAGGAAACCCGTCGCAATCGTCCGCCGCACCTGGTCGCCGGAATCCGATGATTCCAGCAGATCGCCAGCTACCTGCACGCGGAGAAACTGGTCGTAGGGGAGTTCCTGATCGATCGCGTCGATAACCCAGTCGCGGTAACGCCAAGCGTGCGGAAACGAGACGTTGATTTCCTTCCCTGTCGACTCGCCAAATCGCGCCACATCCAGCCAGTGTCTGCCGAAGTGAATCGCAAAGTCGCGAGAATCAAGCAATCGGTCGACCCAGGCGACATAGGCCTCTTGAAAACTGCCCAGATGTTCTTGCTGGTGTTGGAACCAGCGGAGATCCTCTTCGCTTGGTGGCAGCCCCGTCAGATCAAAGGCGACGCGCCGCATCAGCGCTTCGGGTGCCGCATCGCCAACCGGTACCAGCCCTTTGCTTTGATGCGCCAAGGCGATGAACTGATCGATCGGATCATAGCACCACGCAGCATTCTCCACTTGCGGTGGTGCCGGGCGATTGGCGGGCAGTGGCTGAAAAGCCCACCAGTCGGTAGCCGGCACCGGCTCTTCCCATGACGCAGGACCACGCGGGTCGAAAGCACCTGCCAGAATCCATTTTTCCAATGTCGCGATCGCTTCTTCTGTGATCTTCCCTCCATGCTCTTCGGGTGGCATCTGCAGGTTCGGGTCGACGTATCGAACTGCCTGCATCAGTCGACTTTGAGAAGGCTTGCCTGGGACCACTGCGGGCCCCCCCGCCCCGCCTCGTCGAAGCCCGGCCGCAGTGTCGACGCGCAGACCACCTTCAACCTTTCCCGCTGGCTCGCTGTGGCACTCATAGCAGTGCTTGGCCAGCAACGGCCGAATCTTCGACTCAAAAAAGATCACATTGCGCTGCGATCCGCGCATCGCAGAATCCGAAGATTCGTTCGGTGGGGCGCCAGGGAGAGGATCTTGCCCCCAGAGCAACGGGCCGCCCATCAACAAGCCAAAAAGCAGCAGCGAAAACCACCAGTTCCGTCTGCTGCGCGGAAGGACATAACCGATCATGTCCGCTCGGAAAACCATAGTCATTTCCTCGCCAACAGCCTGGAATTACCGATTAGAGGGCGAAGCCTTCTCCCTGTGGAGAACCCCTATTTTGTACTGCAGTTCCGCGCTCACAAGCTGGAAAAAGAGAATTCTTCTTCAGGAGGATGCGGTAGGATGCTTGTCGACGGACTCGGGGCCCCAAGCTCGATTTTACGGGAGAGCCTGCACGATGACGATTTGGGTGACCGAACGGCCAGATGCCGAGCAGGTGGCGGAAGCCGCTTTGGGTTGGGTATTGAGCAACATGCGGAGAATTCTTGCCACCCAGCCACGCTGTTCGCTGGCCCTGGCAGGAGGTTCCACCCCCAGGCGACTCTATGAGATGATGCGGGATCTTCCCGAGGGCCAGCTGGAGGGAGGTCGAATCGATCTATTCCTTGGGGATGAACGGACGGTGCCCCCCGACCATCCCGACAGCAATGAGTGGATGGTGCGGCAATCGCTGCTGGAAGGTTGGCCGGGTGAACGACCCACCTTGTACGCGGTCCCCTACGTCGCAGGAGATCCGGTGCAGTCGGCCCAGCGCTATGCTGCGGTGCTTGAAGAGTATGGCCAGCGGAATCACTGCCTGTCCGAGGCTGGACCATGGCCGAGGTTGGACTTGGTGCTGCTAGGCCTTGGCGATGATGGACATACCGCCTCCCTCTTTCCAGGCAACATCGCCCTGAGAGAGCGTCAGCAGGGGGTGGTTGCCACATGGGTGGAGCGGATGGGGTGCAATCGAATCAGCATGACACTGCCACTGTTCCTCGATGCGGCTCGCATCGCCTTCCTGGTTTGTGGCGCCTCCAAACGTCAGGCGCTCGAGGCCAGCTGGAACGGACCTCGCGATCCGATGCTCTATCCCACTCAGCAGATCGCCCCGCGCGAGGAACTCCATTGGCTGATCGATGCTGCCTGCGCCCCTTCGCGGTTGCCGGATGGCTTCCAGCGGGTCGATCGCATTCTTTAGCCGACCGCACTAGGCAGTGCGAAGCTCCACTGACGCCCTCGCTCGAACATTTGGACCAACCCATTCCATGGAGGCTCTCCAACCTAAAGGGTTGCTGCTAGCATTCCAGGCTGGGTACCCACTGCCCCCTGCTCACTGCCCCCTGCTCAATGCCCGATGGCCAATGGCCTGCCCCGCAATCGGCTGCAGCCTCCCGCTTTTGGATGCGAGGCAGGTGCAGCAGCAATCGATCCGTGACCCTGGTTCCTCCGGCGATGGGCCGCCAGTCCTCCAGCCCCTTGATCCCAATCAGAATTGCTCTTCCTACCACGCTCTTCCCCCCCTATGATCCGCCGCGTCGTGAGTTGAAAAGCCACCTACGGGGAGGTCACCCGTGGTCCGGGCGCGACGAATCTCTCGCGTAATCTGCCAAGGATGGCATCATGCACAGTGCGATCGCAGGGCGTACCAACGGGACTCTTTTTGCTCTCCTTTTGATCCCTGCCCTGTTGGTACCTCAGTTGGGTTGCGTCAAGCTAACGGCGAACCTGATCAATGCCTTTCGCGGCTACGACGTGCCACCGGAGTTCGGGAAGTTCAAAGGAAAAAAGGTGGCGGTGGTTTGTGCCACCGACGAAGGGATAGGAGCCGATGCGAATGGGATTCTGATGGCTCGCAATCTGCGGGTCTTGTTCGAGCAGAAGATTAAAGATGTGGAGTTAGTCAGCCAGGAAGCAATCGACCAATGGAACGCCACCGATTCGATCGAATCGAAGGGCTTTGCTGAACTGGGAAGAGGGCTGAAGGTCGATTACGTCTTGGTGGTCGAGATGCAGAACCTGAAGCTGAGGGAAGGTCAGACGCTTTACCGAGGCAAGTCGGATCTATCGGTGAAGGTGTATGAGATGGAGTCGGGAGGCAAAGAGGTCTACGCCAAGCAATTGGGCACGTACACCTTTCCCAAGAGTGGCATGCCGGCGACCGAGGTCGACGAGAGCCGTTTTCGAAGAAACTACCTCTTGATGGCTTCCAAGACGGTGGGTCGTCTTTTCTACGGGCACGATCTAGGCGAAGACGTTGGTGAAGACGCCGTCATGCTCAGCCTCTAACCAGACCGAGCTAGTCACTTGGATTTCTCTGGCTTCGATGGTTCCTGCTGTTGTGCGGTTTCGACAACCAAGAGTCGCTGATTCCATCGGTCGATACGCACCGACTGATCGGTTCCCGACGGCCAGCGAACTTCCAGCCAACCTTCCGTTGGGGCCGGGTCTGGAACCGAAAGCCAAAGGACTTTCTCGTGGGTGGAAAGGTAGCTTCCCCCACCGGCCAGCTGCCGCCAGCAAGAATACTCTCCCGCCTTCAAATGGACAGACGTTCCGATGGGATCGCGACTGCTGTGGGTACCGACCAGTTCGATCGCCAGCCACTGCCCCTTGGTTAAGGAGCGATTGGCAAGCAGCATCGGTTGGTCCTGAAGGTGGCTGGTTGCCACGTCGGGTCGGCCGTCTCTGTTGAAATCGGCGATCACCAGCCCACGCGCAGAGGCACGGGTGGTCGGGAAAGCCTCTTCGCTGACGACAGGGTAAAACGCGCTGCGGCGATTTTCTAGCAGCATGGCCCTTTGCTTCCAAGGCGACATCCCAGTCTGGCGCAACACATGTCCGTTGACGAACACCAGATCTTCATCTCCGTCGAGGTCGAAGTCACAAAAGGCCGTTCCCCAGCCGACGAATTCGTTTCCGATCGCCTGGAGTCTTGCCATGCGCGAGGCGTGGGCGAATCGAAGGCGGCCGGTATTGCGATACAGGCCCTGTGTCTCGGTCTCATAGTGCGTCACAAAAAGATCGAACTGTCCATCCTGATTGAAATCACCCAAGGCGATGCCCATGTTGCCATCGGGCGATCCGGAGTCGTCCAGGGCGACGCCGCATCGAAGCGCGGTTTCGACCAATCCCTTCTGAGGATCGAAGTCATAGAGAAAATTTGGTTCTTCGTCGTTCGACACAAACCACTCGATCCGACGGTCGCCATCCAGATCGGCAGCCAGCACGCCAAGGCCGCGTCCGTGAGGCTGTAGCGGAAATCGATCCCGGTCTTCTTGCAGGACTCCCGTTCCATCGTTGATCAGAAGCGAATCGGTGCGGCCCTCAAAATCTCGAGGACCACACAGGTCTCGAACGCCTGCCTGAGTGATACAAGACGGGTTGTTGGAGAACGACCACTGCGTGTATCGAGCGACGTAGAGATCGAGCAGTCCATCGCCATCTGCATCAGCCCAGGCAGCGCTGGTACCTCCCGGCAAGGACTCCAGACGGGCGAACGAAGTCGCTTGCTGAAAGGTGCCATCGCCGCAATTGAGAAGCAAATGCAATCCAGACCAGCTGGTGATCAGGAGATCAGAGAACCCGTCGCCGTCATAATCGCCAGCAGCAACCGCACGGCTCCATTGGTGACTGGTATCCAGCCTCGCTGCGTGGCTCACCTCCTGAAAACGAAAATCCTCTGTGGCTCGATAGAGTTTGGAAGGCACTCCCCTTTCTCCTTGAGCGGCGGAATCCCAGGTGCCGCCTCCGGCATAAATCAGATCGACGCGACCATCTCGGTCGTAATCGCATGCCGCCAGCCCACTGCCCACGGACTCTTCAATGCTGTAGACCGATGCCTCCTGACCGTCCTGAACGATGTGATCGATCCCAGATTCGGATCGCTGATCGACCAATCGCAGAAGCGGTTCCTGGTCCTTGTCGAGGGAAACTTTGGGAGAAATCGACACCGATCCGGCTGGCGCGGTTTCCTCCCTCTGCCGATCGACAGGCTTCGGACGGCACGCGACCGCCGAAAACAGTGCAAGGCAACAGAGATGCGTCGACCAACACTTCGATCCCTTGGAACCCGCAAAATGCAGGAAACGGATAAGCATGAGAGGCGCTCACGGTAGAGCCGAACTTGGTGTGCCGAGCTCGGCAGGTGCAAGTGCTTGAACCACGAAGTTCAGGGGCGCCTCTATTCCCCTAAAGGAAACTACCCTTAATTGAAGAGGTTGAAAGTGGGAGGTGTCAAGGTTTTTTTATGGATTTCCTGATTTCTTCGACTCGCTGGCGATGAAAACGAATCCGCGTGGTATCGTCGATCGACTCGTAATACCGGGTCAACAACTCGTGGACCGCCATAGAATCGGGCTCGAGCTCCAGTGCCGATTCCAACCAAAATCTCCCCTCCTCGCGATTCTTCAGTCGCATTAGCAAGCTGCCCACCTGTTGCTTTGGGGTAGCTTGCTGGGGGCGCTGCTGAGCCATCTGGATCAATCCATCCAGCTGCTGCAATTGCTTCCTGCCCTCCTCAGTCCGCGTCAGATAATTGGTTGCCTGCTGATCGTCTCCCTTCTGCTGCAGCGCCTGGCCGATCGCGTAATTCAGCTCGACATCCTCAGGCCAAGTTCTGGACCAGGGGAGCAGCGTCTGGAGTGCTTCGTCGGGACGGCCAAACTGAAGTTGCGTCGTACCCAAAAGCAGAGCCATTTCAAACTGTCTTGGGTTTTTCTCCAGCGCCTCGTTCATGCACTGAATGGCCTGCTCCGTCTGCCCACTGTTTACCAGCGCTTGCGCTAACCCCCAGGAGGCTTCCTGAGTATCGATCAACCGAGGCAAAAGCTGGCGATACAAATCTGCAGCTGGCAAAGGCTGATTGAGCTGCAGGAGGGATTCGGCCAGCGCAAGTTTGGCTGGTAGATAATCTGTGTCCAGTTCCAGCGCCTGCTCCAGCTTCTGACGCGCTGCGCCCCATTGCTGTTGGTGTTGATCGACCATGGCCTGAAGCACCAGCGGCATCGGAGCTTTGGGTTCGTAACGCTGCCAGAGATCGACCAGCTTTCCCAGTTCTTCGAATTTCAGCTCGATCAACAAGCCCTGACCGATCGCCGTCGCGACCTCAGGGAAATCATCTGCCGACCCCTCAAGCATTTGAGCGATACTCAGAGGGATTGCGTCAAAGAAACCGCTTTGTGCATCTGCCAGCTGCCTCTCGCGTTCCACCATCGTCGCCGGCGCACCCAATCGCATGGCACCGTCCGCAAAACGCTGAAGCTCTTCATAGCGTCGCGCATGTCTGGCCGAACGAGCCCGAAGCCAAAGCGTCTGGCCACTTTTTCCATGACGCAGCTCAATGCGATCCAGCAACTCGATCCCGCGTTGGTCGTCGAAACGGGAGATGGCCGTGCGTGCTTCCTTCATCCCTTGGGAGAACTCCCATCGCTGCCATGCGAACCAACTCAACGGCAGGGCAATCGCCAGCAGGAATGCAAGTCGAATCGGCAGATACTTGCGATCGCGAAAAAATCCTCTGCCACTCATGACATCCATGTTGGATGAATACGACGTCGCCGATACGGACTGGCTGGAAGACACGACCGAGGGCTTGGAAGATCCACTTGGTTGCTTCGATGACGACATGATCTGCTCCGGGAATGCGAGTCATTTGCCGGTGAATTTCGGCGGCCTTTTCTGGACGAAGGCATCGATTCCTTCCCGCGCATCGGGTAGCTCCAAGCAACGGATGTAAGCTTCCGTATCTGCTAGGTAGGCCGACTTGGGTTGCAGCCCTTCATCCGCATGAATCAATCGCTTCGTCTCCCGCATCGCCTCAGCAGGCAACGACAGCAGTTGCTGAGCCATGCGTTGCGATTCGGCTTCCAGCATACCTCCGGCAACCAGCCGAGTGACCAGACCGGCCTGATGGGCTTCCTGCGATGAAAGAACGCGATTGGCGACGCACATCTCCATCGCCCTTCCCTTGCCTACCAGCGCGGTCAATTGCGCGATCCCATAACCGGGTGGCCAGCCCAACACAATCTCTGGCATCCCAAAGGCGGCTCGGTGCGAAGCGATCCGAAAATCACAGGCGCACGCCATGACGCAGCCTCCTCCCATCGCAGGCCCCTGAATCATGGCGATAAAGACTTGGGGCAATTGCTCCCATCGCAGATAGGCTCGCGCCTGACGAAGGCTCAAGTGCCGCGCGGTCTTCAAATCGAGCGTACCGACTTCGGGAATGTCATCCCCGGCGCAGAACACATCCCCTTCCGAGCGAAGTAGGACGATACGAAGATCGAGGCGACCGGCGAGCCAATCGTTGAGTTGTTCGAAGTCGCTGGTCATCTGCTGGTTGACCGCATTCCGCTTGTTGGCTCGCCTGAGTGTCACCGTGGCCACTGCTCCCGCAAGCTCGATTCCCATCGTCGACAACGTCGGGATCTGTACCTGGGTTTCGGGCACTTGACGCATCGGCACGACAGGTCCGTCGAAAAGCGGTTTCGCCTTCTCCGCTACCTTGGGAGCAAATCGATTCAGATCGATGATCGCTCGACGGTGGCTTCCCGCACCGAGCTGATCGCGATCGTCGTAGGCGGCGATGTCAAAATCGATCAGTCGACCTTCGATCTTGGTGACCCGCGCGACGCCTCGGACCGATGCACCTAGCGGAGTCGCGGCTAGGTGGTCGACATGCACCTGAGCCCCCACCGACTCTTCATGCAGCTCCAGAAACGGCTCCAGCACCTTCCTGGCCGCTCGTTCCATCAGCAGAATCATGTTGGGCGTTGAAAAAACGACCGCTCCGGGAACGGTCGATTCGGGACGAAAACCGCTTCGGCCCGCACCGAACTCAATCACATGCTCGGCCCCAACCCTCCAAACCAGTTCCGCTTGTGCTCCAACGGCCAGTCCCTGCCGCATGCGATCACGCTCCACTTCGCCAAAGAGATGCGATGCCCAATAGGTGGGCAAACCGATCGAAAACGCCCGCAATGCCTTCCTAGTTTAACTGCGATGCGGTGCGGCTCCAAAATGAAGAATTGCCCACGGTTCCTTGAAAAACTGGGCAAGCGGGGCTCCAATGGCGGCAAGTGGCTTGTCGTCGGTTCCCTTTTTTTGCAAAGGGTGTTCAGGATGCGTGGGTTGTATCGATTCCAGGGGCGGAGACCTGTTGCCCGAAAGCTGATCTGTGCGTTGATGGCGACCGCTGTAGCTTGGACCTCCAGCAGTCGCTCGGTGGCTCAGGAAACCGCCAAGGCATCCGTCGTCGATCCGAAGGGTATTCCAGCCGATGCCATCGGGATGGTGGCGATGTGGCCCAGGCAACTGCTGAAGGACCCCAATGCGAAGTGGTTGCCGCTGGAGGTCCTGGAGGCAGCCGGAGAAGAGAATGTCGGGTTCAATCCATTGCTAATTGAACGCGTCGAAGTGGTGATCGGGCCTGTGGGCATGGTGCCGTTGGTGGGGGCTCGGGTGGTGCTCAATGAACCGGTCGATCCAGAGGATTTGAATCCACAACTTTTCTTCGATGATCAATGGCAGGAACAGGACGGTTTCAAGTATCGATCACTGCGATTCGATGGACCAATCGAATTGGTATTGCACCACGTGGATGACAAGCATTACCTCGTGGGAACGCCCGCCTACCTGAAACGGATGCTGAAGGGATCAGAGAAGCAGGGCGCGGTAGCCAAGCTTGTGGGATCGGTGCAGGGGGAGCAGACCATGCTGGGGGTGATGACGTTTGAGACGCTTCGGCCGATGCTGGAGGGTTTCGCCGAAGGCGCCAATCAGCAGATGCCGCCGCAGCTGGCCGAGCAGGTTGGGGTGCTGGCTTCCAATGTCGACTACATCGCCATGCGGATGGAAGGTGGGCTATCCGAAGGAACGACGCAGCTGGTGATTGCGGGTGCGGATGATGCAGCAGGGGAAGCGATCGAAGGGGCGCTCAACACCTTGATGACCGAAGGGCGCCAGATGTTCATCGCGCAGATGGAAAACGAGATGCAGGATGGAAGTCGCACTTCTCAGGCGATGAAGAGCTACATGAATCGTGTGTCGAAGGATTGGATTGCCTTGATGAGCCCTCGTCGGCAAGGGGCAAGGAATGTCATGGAGATGGAGACCGCTGGGATGGGAGGGGTTGGGACGACCGGTGTCCTGGTCGGTTTGCTGCTGCCGGCCGTCCAAACCGCTCGCGAAGCGGCTCGTCGGATGCAGTCGTCGAACAATCTCAAGCAGATGATGCTGGCGATGCACAATTACGAATCCGCCTACAGGAAATTTCCCGCGAGGGCGATCTGCGACAAAGAGACAGGCAAGCCGCTGTTGAGCTGGCGCGTGGCGATCCTTCCTTTCGTCGAAGAAGCCGCTCTCTACAATGAGTTCCACCTGGACGAACCCTGGGATAGCGATCACAACATCAAGCTTCTTGAGAAGATGCCTGCCATCTACGCTCATCCGTCCATGCCCTTACCACCCGGCATGACCGCTTATCAGACCTATGACGATGTGGACAACGCAGGGATTGGATTGCCAACCGAAGAGGGACTGAGATTCGCATCGGTGACCGATGGCACTTCCAATACAGTCATCCTGGTGGAATCCTCGGCTGCCAAAGTGGTGCCCTGGACGGCACCGATGGATTTGACCGCCAATGAGGAGGCGCCGCTGGACGGAACTAGGCTGGACGATGGCGTTCCTGCCCTGAACGTTGGGTTCATGGATGGATCGGTGCGAGTCATTTCGCCGGTGATCGATCCGGAGACGTTTTGGTTCCTTCTGACCCGATCAGGTGGCGAAGTGATCAACGACGCTCCCTGACCATTCCGCTAGCTTGGCGACCTTCAGCATGGCTCGTCAGGAATGATTGTGGTTTCGGAGCATGAGATACTGGTTTTGATCGGACTCATGCTCGTACTCAATGAAATGGGACTCGCACTCGAAAAGAAGCGTTAGGACACTGAGGCATCGAGTGCGAGAAATCAAAGCAATGATCGACGAATTGATCCGAAGAACCTTCAGCGTGGACTCGTTCCATCGGCATCCTTTTTCAGTTGCCGATGGAACTGCTGAACGACGTCACGGCGGTAGATGACTGGAAGGACATGGGGCCTTTTGGCCTGGATTGTTTGCTGAGCGGTCTCAGGGTTGATGCCATACTTTTGCATCAGGTAACAGAGCACCACCGTTGCACTGCGGGCCCTTCCCGCCTTGCAGTGGACATAAACCCCTTCGTGCCGGTCGATCGCTTCGGTGATGAAGTCGACTGCTTGGTCGATCTGTTTCAGCGATGGAGGGTTGAAGTCGGTGGTCGGGATCCAAAGTTGTTCGATTCGGTGCTGCTGGTAGAGCGATGGCCAGCCTTCGAATTCCTCACAGGTGTTGACCACTCGCCGAATTCCCAGGTCGGCCAGTCTGGCGACATCGGGACGCAAGGGAACTGCACCCAGATAAAGTCCCGGTTCGATCTGGTCCCACCAATGACGCACTTTCAGCGTGCGGCCTAGCAGCATGTTCCAGCCGAGCGTTGGCCAGTAGAGACCTCGAGCCACCCATCGCGGTATCGCCATCGTATCCTCTCCATCTGCTTCTGCAGCGTCGCCTGCAGTTATACTCAAGCGACTGGGGTGAGCAATGGATGGCCGCTGGCAGATTGGCGCGGAATTCGGGAAGGGGTTGATGTCCTTTAGGAGATAGCTGATGGACCGTCGCGATGGAAGAAACTTGTTCCGGCATGCGGCAGGGAGGTTCTTTGCCTGGCTGGTTGTCGGATGGATGGTCGCGCCTTGTTTGATCGCCCAGCCACCCATGGACGCCACTTCCTGGACACGTTTTCGAGGACCTAATGGCCAGGGATGGTTGCCCGAGTGTCGCGTCCCCATGCCATGGCGGCCCGAACAGGTCGCTTGGTCGATCGATCTACCGGGCGAGGGAAATGGATCGCCGGTTCTCTGGAAGGGCCGCTACTACCTTCTGAGCGCCGATCCGCAGACGGAGAAGCGACAATTGATTTGCGGCGATCTGGCTACAGGCAAAGCAATCTGGGTCGAGGAATTTCCGTCCCCTTCTTTTCCGATCCATAAACTGAGCTCCTTTGCATCGTGCACCCCCTGCGTGGATGAGACAGGAATCTATGCGGCGTGGGCGACTCCCGAGCAGCTGGTGGTCAAGGCGTTTTCTCATGACGGGAAGGAGCTTTGGAGCCGCGATCTGGGAAGGTATGTCAGCCAGCACGGCTTTGGGGGGTCGCCGATTCGAGTTGGGTCGCTGCTAGTGCTTGCCAACAGCCAGGATGCCCAGGAGCTACCTGAGGGGGTTGCGCCAGGGGAAGATACCTGGATTGCTCTGGATGCTGCCAGCGGCCAGGATCGTTGGCAGCTCAGTCGGACGGCGACGCGAGTCTGCTATGGGGCCCCTTGCGTGCAGATCGATCCTGAGGGACGGACCGTCCTGCTGGGCGCCAACACAGGAGATGGATTTTTTGCGATCGATGCAGAGACTGGTAAGCAGCTGTGGAGTCGATCGGCGTTCAGCAAGCGCGTCGTCAGCAGCGCTCTGCTGACTCACGGTATGCTGATCTCCACCGAAGGCTCGGGCGGCGGCGGCAACGTTCTGGTGGCGATCGATGCTGCCGGATCGGGCGAAGAGCGGTTTCGGGTGACGCGCGGAGCCCCCTATGTGCCGACTCCTGTTGCCACCAACGATCACCTGTTCCTCTGGGCCGACAATGGCATCGTCAGCTGTCTGGAGATGCCTTCCGGAAAGACGCTTTGGAGCGAGCGGATCGGAGGCAATGTATCGAGTTCCCCAGTGGTTCTTGGTGACAAGCTGATTGGGATCAGCCAGGAAGGGATGGTGACAGTCCTTTCCGCTAGCGGTGAGTTTGAGAAACTGGGTGAGGTCGATCTGGCGGAGGTGGTACGAGCGACCCCGGCGGCCAGTACGACCCATCTTCTCATCCGCACCAACAAGCATCTGATCTGTATCACCGCGCCCTGAATTGCCGAGACAACCTGAGCTGGATCTGAACGGATAGCGTACGCTGAGGTGCCAGGGATGGCCGATGTGATTGTCACAGCCCCCGGATCGCTTGGGGATGTCCACCCGATGCTTGGACTTGCGCTGGAGTTGCGTCGAGCCGGCAAGGAGGTGGTGTTTGCGGCGGCTGAGAGGTATCTGAAGCTGGCCAGCGCCGTCGGCCTGGCGACTCATCCGCTGATCCGTGAGGAGGAATTCCAAAAACTGCTTCGGCATCCAGATCTTTGGCACCCGAGGCGCGGGATACGCCAGATTTTCGGTGGCGATTTTTCCCGATCGTTGCTGCCTCATTATCGCTGGCTGCAGCAGCAGGTGATTCCAGGTCGCACGATGCTGCTGTCTCACTTTCTCGATTTTGCGGGACGCACCTATCGCGAAGTGCATCCGAAGACGCGAATGATCTCCGTGCTCTTGGCTCCATCGCTGCTGCGATCGACCGAACATCCATCCCGCTGGACGGCGCGGGGGTGGGAGACCATAGGCCCGCGATGGATGCGACCGGTTGTCTTCCGTATGGCCGATCGCGTCATCGATCGTATCGCCAATCGCGCGATGCATCCTCTGAGAAAGGAACTGGGCCTTCCGGCGGCGCGAGGTGTGCTTGGATCCTGGTGGCGCAGTCCCGATGGAGCGATCGGAATGTTCCCCTCCTGGTTTGCACCTCCCGTTTCCAAGACCAACGATCCGTTGACTCTGTTCGGCTTTCCGCTGCTGGACGATCACCCGGAGGAAGATGCGGCAGAAAAGCAGCGGCTGGAGGGCTGGATAGCCAGACAGTCGAGGCGACCGATCGTCTTCGCTCCCGGAAGCGCCAACGAACAAGCCAGCGAATACTTTCGGATGGCGATCGAAGCGACGCGACGATTGGGATTACCTGCATTGCTGCTGTCGAGCAATCCAAAGGGTAATCTTCCGGCAGAGCTGCCAGACCATGTTGCTGCATCAACCTATCTACCACTTTCCTGGCTGCTGCCGCGATGCGAAGGACTGGTGCATCATGGAGGGGTTGGGACCACCAGCCAAGCGTTTGCCACCGGGACTCCTCAAACCATCGTGGCGATGGCCTTCGATCAGTTCGACAACGGGGTTCGGGTGGAAGGCTTGGGATGCGGCAACTGGCTTCCTAAACGCCATGCGACGGTCGATCGATTGGTGGAAGCGATCCGAAAGTGGGAGAAGGATGCCTGCCGGACCCGGGCGCTGGAGCTGGCAAGTCAGATGTCCGACGATCCGATGGTGAGTGAAAGATCGATTCGGTATTCCATCCACTTGCGCCGCGCGGCAGAGTTTCTGCTGGCCGAAGGCGAGCGGAAGGGAATCGACTAGCTCGGCGAAAGCGGCAGCAGCTCGATCTTTCTGAAATCGACCGGATGGCTCTCCGACTGCACCGAAATCGTGCCGGCAGTCAATTGCACCGTACCGGCTTGATCGGCCAGCTGTTTGGCGTGGGGATCGCCGGGATCCAATTGCGGACGCTGGTACTCCAGGACCAGTTTGCCATCGATCCAGTGACGAATCACTTCGTTGCCTCGCACTTCGATCTCAGTGGTCACCCAGCCTTCGCCGTGGAAGGTGGGGGAGGTGGAACTGGTGCAGTGGCGCGTCACCAGTTTGCCATTCATTTCCACGTGGGTTCCGGGGGTGCAGAGATTGGCGGTGGTGCGAGCGTTCTTGCCGTCGCCACCCAGCAATTGAACCTCGATCGATGCTGGAAAATCCTGATCCTTTGTCATCGTTTCTGGCTGTTCCCCATGTAGCATCAGGCCACTGTTGCGGATTGCCCAGCCGGGCCCCCCAGGAACCTGTTGACCTACGAATCGGTACTCGGCGCGGATCCGGTAATGGGAGAACGAATCCTTGTAGAAAAGGTGCCCAAAGGTCTCATCGAACTTGTCGTACCCGTCGTAGACGACTCGCAAGAGTCCATCCTCCACCCGGAAGGTCCGCTTGGGATCCTCGCCCAAAGCGAGGTATCGAATCTTCGGGGTCCAGCCAGAAAGGTCTTTCCCGTTGAACAGCTGGATCCAGTCGGTTGCCTTGGTATCGGTTGCAGCATCCTGAGACCAGATAGGTCGGGCGACGGTGGCAACGACTCCGCAGGCAACTCCCATCCAATGTCGGCGAGAAACGGGGTCCATGTCGAAGGCTCCTGAGCTGTCCAGGTTTCAAGATGCAATGAGAAGGTTGCACGAATGATCTTCCCTTTGCATGGTATCATGAAGCACTTCGTCGCGCGGTGCTATGTCGGATTTCCCAAGTCGGCGAGGTGGAGGATTTCTTTTGGATGTAGGTGTCGTTCGATGACCAATCGCATCGATTTGCCGGTCGGAGTGATCCATCAGGGGGATTGCATTGATGGGATGAACTCGCTTCCCGATGGACAGGTGGATCTGGCATTTGCCGATCCCCCCTTCAACATCGGATATCGCTACGACGTCTACGATGACAAAAAAGAGCAGGATGCTTATCTGGAGTGGAGTCGGCGGTGGATCGAGCAGGTGTACCGGGTGCTGAAACCAACAGGAGCCTTCTGGCTGGCGATCGGAGATGAGTACGCTGCCGAGCTGAAGATCGAGTCCCAGAAACTGGGGTTTCACTGCCGCAGCTGGGTGATCTGGTACTACACCTTTGGAGTGCACTGCAAAAAGAAGTTCACGCGATCGCACGCGCACCTGTTTCATTTCGTCAAGGATCCTCAGCACTTCACATTCGAAGACAGCGCCATCCGCGTCCCGTCGGCGAGGCAGTTAGTTTATGCCGACAAGCGAGCCAATGCGGCGGGAAGAGTCCCGGACGATACATGGATCCTGAGGCCGCAGGATACCCCGGAGTCGTTTTCAGCCGAAGAAGATACTTGGTATTTTTCACGAGTTGCCGGGACTTTTAAGGAACGTGCTGGCTTTCATGGATGCCAGATGCCCGAGCAGCTTTTGGCAAGGATCATTCTGGTTTCTAGCAAGCCGGGCGAGGTCGTGCTGGACCCTTTCGGCGGCAGTGGCTCTACGCTGGTGGTGGCTCGAAAACTAGGAAGAGAACCGATTGGATTTGAGCTGTCGGAAGACTACGCGCGGCAGGGCAATGAGCGGCTGAGCGGGACAAGGTCGGGCGATCCGTTGGCAGGGGCAGCGGACCCTCGTACCAGTGCGCCCAGTACCCAAGGCGACAATCCAACGAACCGAACGGCTGGTCCAAAAAGGAGGTTTCGAACTCCCAAAAGCCCAATGCTTAAATTGGATGAGCCGACGTGATGTGGTGAATCGCCTACGATCGGACCGCAATAGATCGACTGATCGGTGGCTGATAGAACACGCAAGAAATTCGACCCGATGATAGCTGGGTTCCGTTGTTTCCGAGCAACGTGTTGCCGCAAGAAGGAGAGGTTCTTCGGGTCACTTTTTGGGTCGTTGCTTTGATTTCGAGTACTCAGTCCGCCGCGGCGGACGGTAGTCGTTCTTCTACCCGATGCTCCAGTGTCCCATCGCTGCTTTCGGAGAAGGCGTACCAGCGAGCAAGAGTACGGTAAAAAAGTGCAATAAGAGCAGCGTGGTCAATGTCCTAGTGGTATCGCGCAGGACGTCCAGGTCTTCTACCCATCGGCGAACACCAGAGGGTTTGCGCCCTTACGCTACAAATTGGAAGATTCCTGACCAAAAGGAGTCATCGATTCCGGGACCTTATTTTCAGCGTTTCCAACCTGATGCAATGAAATCGCTAGCCACCCGCAAAGATCCCGGACGGAACACGATTTGTCGGTCGAACCATGAAAAAAGGCAGCGCCGAAGCACTGCCTTTTGGGAGACGAAACCTTTGAAAGCAACAGGGCCGATCAAACAAAGGCTGGGGCATCGTCGCCGCAGAGGTACCAGCTGACTTGGTACCAGAGGAAGTTGTTGTTCGGCGAGTCGGCCGAGGTGATGTCGACACGGATACGGTTGTTGGCGATCAGCGAGCCACCGAAGCCGGGAAGATCCTGCGTTCCATCGACGATCGGACTTCCCTGGAACGTGCGGTTCGATGCATTCTGCTCGATCTCGTAGGCTCCCCTCGTCAGACCGCCGAACTGGTAGTTGCCTGCGGCGTCGGAGTTGGTCTGAGCCACTTGGGTGCGGTTGCCGCCATCCAGTCGGAAAAGCGTCAGCCCAACACTGGGAATCCCAGGATCCCCTCCGTCCAGCGTTCGGGAATAGTTTTGGTCGAGGAACACCTTGCCGGAAATGACGCGAAGACTTTCCAAGGTCGTGGTCGCCGTCGCACTGTTGTTGCTGGTGTTGGAGTCGACCTCATCGGCGGCTACGGTCGCTGTGTTGGTGATGATCCCCGGGGTGGTCGACTGAACAGTGGTGTTGATCGTCACTGTGGCGGATCCACCTGGAGGAATCGTACCGAGGTTGGCAGAGAGGGTGCCGTTGATGTTGGTGACCGAGCCACCAGTCGAGGTCGATCCCGAAACGAAGGCGAGTTGGTTGGGCAGAAGGTCGGTGATTCGCACGTTGTTGGCCGTCGAACTGCCGACGTTGGTGACGGTCAGGGTGTAGCTGAGCGTGCTGCCGGTGACCACGGGATCCGTCAGATCGATCTTGGTGATCGCCAAGTCGACCTGGTTGTTGACCGTGGTGGTGGCCGTGCTGGACACCGAACTCTGGGCTTCGGTCGCAGCGACACTGGCTTGATTGACCAGCGAACCTCGAGTTTCCGGCAGGACTCGAGCGGTGATCACCACGCGTGCGGTGGAGCCGGGGGTGGGGTTGTTGGTGCCCCCGGTGTTCCGCACCATCGATGGAATGGAGATCGTGATGTTGTCCGGGTTGTTGGCGATGGTATCGCTGGCCGAAGGAGGCACGACCACGGCGGGAGTGGACGAACCAGCGAAGGTGACGGTGACATTGGAGGCCAGGACCTGGATGCCATCGGGGATGTTATCGGCGATCACCACATTGGTCGCATCGGCGGGGCCGTTGTTGGTGACATCGATGGTGTAGACCAAGTTGCCACCTGCATTGACCGCCGAAGGATTACCGACCTTGGTGATCACGAAGTTGGCTGATGCATTGACCGTGGTATTTGCAGTTGCCTGATTGTTGTTGGCATTCGCTTCGATCAGTCCGGTTGCTGTCGTGCTAATGGTGGCGACGTTGCTGATACTGCTCTGGATACCTGGCAGGATGACTGCAGCCAGAGTGATCGACCCGGTGGTGCCTCGCGTGAGGTTGCCGATCTGGATCAGAATGTCGTCGTTGTTGGCTGCATTGTCATCCTGTGCAGTCGCCGGGATCGTAAACGCGCTAGCGGGGATTGCGACACCATCGATGGTTCCCGTGATCGTCGTGAATTTCAGACCATCTGGGATGTTGTCGGCGATGCGAACCTGGGTGGCGTCGGAGGGACCGTCGTTCTTGAAGTTGACGGTGTAGGTGAGCGTTTGTCCGAGCGAAAGTGGGTTAGGGGTTCCCGTCTTGGTGACCGCCAGGTCGATCCGTCGCTCCACGGGTGTCGTCAGCGTCGTGGAGTTGTTGTTCAGGTTGGTATCGATGAATCCACTGCTGTTGATCAGTCCAACAGATGCCTCGTTGACCAGCGAAATCGAATAACTGCTGGGGACCGCGACAACGATCGTCACAATCGCCGACTGGCCGCTGACCAGCGAGGGGATGTCGACCACGACATCACCCAGTGTGCTGCCAGCCACCTGCGATCCGCTGGTGGTGCTGACGTTGATCACGGTGAAGCCATCGGGCAGGTTGTCGATGACGCGGATTCCTGAAGCGGTTCCAGGGCCGTTGTTGACGACATTGAGGGTGTAGGTGAGATTCTGCCCTGCGATGGCTGGGTTGAGATTGGATGACTTGGTGATCGCTAGGTCGACCGAGGTATTCTGTGGTTCGACGAAGCCGAAGTCGACGGTCAGATTCGTGTTGGGGTTGGTGTCGCCATCGGTGGTCGATTCTGCTCCCGCAGCCAGCACGATCGCAGTGGTCGCCACACCGACTCCAGCGATCAACGCACCATTGTTATCTCCATCGACGTTGTTCTCTGGATTGGCCACCACGCTGCTGGGATTCAGGCCAGCCAGCGGCTGACCGGTACCCAGCTGCGCGATCGGGATCAGCACCAAGTAGGTGCCGGGGAACAAGTTCAAAAACTGGTAGTTGCCGTTGGAGACGCTGGTGGTGGTGCCGACCAGCGTATCGGTACCGATCTGAATGGTGCCGTTGTTGTTGGTGTCGGAATAGAGTTGCAGCGTGACGTTGCCGATGCCGTTTTCGCCACTGTCCAGCAACCCGTTGTTGTTGGTGTCTCGCCACACGGTGCCTCCCAGAGATAGAGGCTGCAGGTTGGCGAAGTTCAAAACCTGGGCCGTTGAACCGGCCGTTTCGATGAAGTCAACCTGTCCATCGGCCGCCGCCGCGCCATCGAACTCCATCTGGATCGCACGCACGCTGCTGAAGCTGGCTCCAGTACCGTTCAGGTTGGTGAAGCTGGAAAAGGGGATGAAAAGCGATCCGGTGGCCAGCCCACCGGGAGTGACCGGCATGGCCACTGTCGCGATCGATGCGTTGTTGGGTCCGCTGAAGACACGAAGGATGACATTGGAGGCGATGTCGGTGCCGATCTTCATGCGAAAGCCGGTAGCTCCATTGGCCGTCAGATCGATTCCGCCAAGGCCATTGGTGGAGTCGATGGCGACCGCATTGCCGTCGGCGCCGTCCCAGACCACCGACCGCACACCGGTGGTTCCCGCATCGGAGGAGAAGGCGAGAAGATCGGCGACATTCTCATTGTCGACGCGGATCTCTACCTTGTCGCCGGTAATTCCCCCGGTGGCATCCGCGAAGATGTCTCGTTCCCCACCGGCGATTCCTGCAACGGCAAGGAAGTTGCTGACGGGAGTCGGTCCGCCCACCTTCGCGGTGGCGATCTGCTGTCCTTCGTTGAAGGAGTCGAGCAGCACACCGATGCTTCCGTCTGCCTGGGCCGGGGTAATAATCACCTGCTGGACAGTCTGGCTGGGACGCTGGATCAAGCCGGATGCAGCCGACTGGCGTACGAAGTAGGTGCCAGCCGTCAGCCCACTGAAGTTGTAGAACCCTTGAGCGTTGGTGGTCTGGGTGGCGACCTGAGTATCATCGGCCCCGCCGTTGTCGAAATTGCCGTTGCCGCCGTCTCGGAACAGCGTCATCTGGATGCCCGAGAGCCGAGGATCCGAGGCGTCGATGCCGTTGTCGGTCAGGTCGGTGTAGACCGTTCCGTTGATGACCCCTAGGTCACCGGCCATCATCTGGCGACCTTCCAGTAGTTCCATCCTCAGACGGCGTCGCGCTTCGGCTTGCTGACGCTCGGCTCGAGGGCGAAAAGTTCTTTGCAGCAACCGAGACAGGAAGGATGACATCGTGGGCGCCTCTGCATCGCTTGGATTTTGGATCGATGCGTTTTTTCGCAACGACGGCCGCCGGTCCCGCAACGCACTGGAGGTGCTAAGGAGCTGTTCTGGCCAGGGTGGGCAACCATGTTGCCTTTGGTCAGCCAGAGAGTCGATAGATCCTGACGTTTGTGGCTCGGTTGCCCGTAAAGTCTCACCAATGTACGCAATTTGTCTGGTATCTGCAGGTTGTGTCGGGGCACAAAAAAAGGCGACCCGACAGCCCTGAGTGGAGCTGCCGGGTCGCCTCGTCGCAGGATTCCTTAGGAATTGCAAACGGGGAGGTGATCCGTTACCAGCGGTAGTCCATTCCTAGACTCAGCCCCTGCACCCAGTAATCGGATTCCACAAAGTCGAAATTCGGTTTTCGTGGGTTGGTGGGGGTTGTGACGTTTCTGTTGATAATCGCGGGGATATTTGCCGGGTTCAGCTCGCGGTCGATCTGATCCCCTGGTCGCACGATGCTGCTCCAGTAGATGAAGGTGTAGCCGACATTGAATCGGCACCTTTCGGTCAGCTGGTAGCCGACCGTCATGCCCATTTCGGGGATCACGGCAAAGCGGCTGCGGCTGTAGTTGCCCTCATTGGTGGTGGTGGCAAATAGCCCGCTGTCGTAATTGGTGGTGACCGCAGGTGGACCATTGCTGATGTGGGTGCTGCTGCCATCGATCGATACCACCTGCCGATTCACACCCATGGCAGTTCGCATCAGTAGATCCATCGACCAGTAGCCCCTCCGACCGCTCCACTGGATTCCCCAATCAGGACCGTTGAACTGATTGCGTGTGGTGAATTGATCGAGTGTGGTCTGCGAGAAGTTCAGACCGTTTGGAGAGGCTGGGGAGTTGACATTAAACTGCATCGACAGGCTCTCGTCCAATTGAAGGTAGCGGTAACCGATCAGTCCAAGCCATTTGCTTTGGACCGGAACCGATTCGCATCCCCACCAAGCGGGTGCACATGAGGTGTTGCAGCAGAGCAACCGATTGAAGTGGAACGATCCACCTTCGAAGCTGCTGGTACCATCGACGCGAATGGAACCGACGTGGGGGAGCTGGGCATTGGCCGGCCGAAATGCGATGCCCAGCATCTGTTCGTTGCCAGTGGTGGCGTTCAGGTAGGGAACACCCAGTGTGGGGCTGCCGTTGGAAATCTCTTCAAACAGCTCGGTGTTATCCGCCAGACCAATGTACTCACCCTGGATGCCGATGCCGGGAAAGCGAGCCAGTCCCCATCCGAATCGCAGTCTTCCACCACTGCGGCGTTCATTGAACATCGTATCGTCATCGGTGTTGGCTCCGTCTCCATAGAGCACCGAACCGGTCGCTAGGTTGGGAATCCCAGTCCCGGAACCAGTGACGGCCATGGGAGGTAGGTAGGCGCCGTTCTGCCACCACATGAGGTAATCCAGTTGGACCCATCCGTGAGCAGGCAGGCAGATACAAAGCCGCGTTGGCTGAAGGCACGTCGTGCAGGGGCCGATTCCGCAGTCGATACCAGTGCCGACGCTGCAGGAACTGCAATCACCACAGGAACCATCCGAACAGCCACCGCCCAATGTGATTGGACCGCTGTGGAGAATGCTTCCTTCGTCGTAAACGACCTCGCCATGTTCGTAGGAGTGACCATGGAGCGAAGTTCCCTCATGAACGATCCCATCCGAGATGGGGCCTTCATGGACAACACCTTCCTGGATGACTTCCTGCATGGCCGAAGCGCGTCGAACCGGCTGACCAGCAGGACGAACGTTTCCAGTCGGCTTGCCACTGGCGACCCGAGGACCTTGTCCGCTCCCGCGGGTAGCGACACTCTTGGTCGGGGCGGCTGCCGTTCGGGCTGATTTGGTGGTGGGAGGCTGTTGAGCGAACGCCCATCCGGTCGCGGTGAAGAGGGCGAGCGTCAGGGAGGCAGTCATTCGGTTCACGGCTGATCCAATCCATGCAGGGGCTAAGCAGTTTGGGTGCGGAAAGGGCCATCGCCCACCCGCTTGCCATCGCGCCGATTCGATGGCTTCTCTGTCTCTTTCATCGACCTGCCCTGCACCGGAGAATCAGCTTTTTCGGAAAAATCTTCGGGACCAGAAAACTTGACTCGACCTCCCCGACCCAGACAGATTGTCAGTGCTATCTATCACAGACATCTCGTAGCCCCCCCGAATCTTCATCGAAGCCCCGACCGAATAGCTCGCAATCTCCTCAGTCGGTGCCACCCACCCATCGCAAAAGGTGGGTGGCACCGATTGAATGCGGCTCTGGAAGGCTAGCTAAGCATGAATCGCGAAAGGTGGGTGGCACTTATTGAATGCTGCTATTTCCGTCAGCTCGTGGCATGGCCGTCCCGACCATGCATGCATCGATTCGAAACGCAATGGTCCCTCTGGAAGGCTAGCTAAGCATTAATTGCCTGCACGAAAGGTGGGTGGCACCGATTGAATGAGGCTCTTATTGAATGCTATTCGAAACGCAATGGTCCCTCTGGAAGGCAAGCTAAG
>JBJSWM010000687.1:0-3940 GCA_046085865.1 Pirellulaceae bacterium | reverse complement strand
TGGAACGCAAGGTGGCAGTCCATCTTGGAACGTTCAGCAAGGCTTTTGGGGGTGTTGGTGGCTTTGTCGCCGGCAAGCGGCAGATGGTGGAGGCGATTGAGCAGTGGGGGCGAGCGGTGATCTATTCGACAGCTCCCCCAGCCGCTAGCGCCGCCGCAGCACTGGCCGCCCTGCCCTTGCTGCGACAAATGGAACCGCAGCGACAGCAGCTTCGGCAGCTTGCGGTTGACCTGAGGGAGCGATTGGCGGGGGATGGATGGTCGGTCGTCACAGGAAGTCTTCCGATCGTCGCGGTGCAGGTGGGGGATCCTCGATTGGCCTCGAATCTCAGTCAGGCATTGCTGGACGACGGATTCTGGGTTCCTGCTATTCGCCCACCCACGGTCCCGCAGGGCAAAGCCATGCTAAGAATCAGTCTTTCGGCGGAGCATCGGTGGGATCAGATCGAGGCCTTTTGCGATCGATTGGCAATTCGACGATCGATCGCAAAAAAGGGGGAAATTCGTGAAATCGGGTTTGAATCTGGAATCTACCGTCGAAATAATGAGTCAAAGGCCTAGGGGGATTCTCTAGCGGGTTGAAGCAGGTTGGAATTGGCGGTGCAGCGACTTGTTTTTCGCTGCAGCCATCCATGGATTCATCGAGGGAACGCAAGCTGTGTCGGAACATCATGCGACTCTGCTGATCACCGACGACGATCGCGACTTTCGTCAATCGCTGGCGGAAGCTTTGCAGCGCCGTGGCTTTCACACTCTGGAAGCCGAGGATGGCGAAGAGGCGATGGAATTGGTCCGGCGGCAGTCGATCCATGCCATGATGGTCGACAATCACATGCCACGATTGACAGGGATCGAACTGGCTCGCAGACTGCAATCCGGCAGTGTCTTTGTTCCCTGGATCCTGATGTCAGCACGAATTGATGAACGCGTCGTAGCGGAAGCGGAAGAGCTTCATGCTGCGTCCGTGCTCAGCAAGCCCTTCTCTCTGGCGCGGCTCACAGAAGTCCTTCAGTCCTTACTGAAGACCCATTACGGGTGGGACCGTCGCTAAGCAGGGCTGCTACCTCTTTTGGCACCACGCCCGCACCACCCCCCGCGATCGCTTTTCAAGGTGAAAGCAAATTGCAGGACAGACTTTCAGTCTGCGCGCAGTGGTTATTGAACGCCCTTGGTGCAAAGATCGTAGCCCCCAGCGTGCCCTTGGCTCGAATGAACCGAGCTTGGTTGGGTGGAAAGGTGGGTAGGTTATGTATTGAATAGGAAGTGGCATATGTCGCCATCCTGCAACACATACTGTTTTCCTTCCACACGCAGTTTTCCTGCGGCGCGAATCTCCTTTTCGCTCTGAAATGCCTCCAGGTCGCTCAAGCTATAAACTTCTGCGCGGATGAAACCTTTTTCGAAATCGGTGTGGATCACGCCCGCCGCCTGCGGCGCGGTGGCTCCTATCGGAATGGTCCAGGCGCGGACCTCCTTCTCCCCTGCCGTGAAATAACTTTGCAGGCCCAGCGTGCGGTAGGCTTCTCTAGCGACCGACTGCAGTGCCGGCTCTTCCAGTCCGACACCTTCCAGCATCTCCTGGCGATCCTGCGGGTCCATCACGGAAATTTCACTTTCCAGCTTCGCGCACACGGGGGCGACGCGAGCCCCATGCTTTTCGGCGAATTGCCGCACCGCCATGCACATGGGGCTGGTTCCCTTGAGATCCGTCTCGTCGACGTTGGCGATGTAAAGGACTGGTTTGGCGGTCAGCAGTCCAAAGCTTGCGATTGCCTTGGCTTCTGGTTCGTCGAGTGTCAGGAGGCGCAGTGGCTTTTCCTGGATGACATGAGCCAGTGATTTCTGAATCGCAGAGACGCGTAGTTTGGCTTCCTTGTCGCCCGACTTGGCCGCTCGTTCGGCCTTCGGCAACGCTTGTTCCAGCGTCTGGATGTCGGCCAGCATCAATTCCAGCTCGATTGTCTCGATGTCTTGCAGCGGGTCGACCTTGCCGGCGACATGCGTCACATCGGGGTCTTCGAAGCAGCGGACAACCTGGAGGATGGCATCGACTTGGCGAATGTGGCTGAGGAATTTGTTGCCGAGGCCCTGCCCTTCACTGGCACCCCGGACGATTCCGGCGATATCCACCAGTTTCAAAATCGCGGGAATGACTTTCTGGGGGCGGACCAGGGAGGCGATTCGATCCAACCGATGGTCGGGGACACTGACGATCCCCTCGTTCGGTTCGATGGTGCAGAATGGGTAGTTCGCCGCCTGCGCCGCTCCGGTTCCCGTCAGTGCGTTGAACAGGGTGCTTTTACCCACATTGGGCAACCCGACAATTCCCGCTTCCATCGTCTGCTCTCCAACCCCCAAATCCCTACCGACCTAGTCTCCGCGAGGAGATCCAGACAAGCCTTCGGAGGCCGATTGTAATGGCTAGGCTGCCCTACGTCATGGGGGAGCGATTGGAGAGTGGCCGGAGAGCGGCTGGTTAGGGGGCCAGAGCGATGGTGGAGCGTTGGCGGCGAGCCACTTCGACCGCTTTTTGCAAGGTGAGGTCACTTGCTAGATGCTTGAGTCCCAGAAGAGAACTGCCGCCACTACTGGAAGGTTTCAGGGTCTGAACGGCCTTGCCGTTTGTTGGGTCGTTGGCGACTTGTGTGGAAAGGTCCGGGTCGACTCCCTGCAGATGGATCATGTGGCCGGATGGGGAGAAAAACTTGGAGACAGTCAAACGCAGTCCACCGGGCAGGGTATCGGTGTGAAAGAGCCCCTGGACGCTGCCCTTGCCGTAGGTGCGAGTCCCCACCAACGTCGCGCGCCGATGATCCCTCAAGGCCCCTGCCAGCAGTTCACTGGCGCTGGCGCTGTCCCCGTCGATCAGTAGCGTCAGTGGGATGCTGGAGGTATCGGGAGCCTGTGCGTCGTACTGACGATTCTCGATCCGACTGCGGCCGCGCGTCGATACGATGGGCCCTTGTAGCAGAAAGCGGTCAGCCACCTCGACAGCGGCTTCCAGCACGCCGCCAGGGTTGCGCCGCAGGTCGATGATCAGCGAGCTCATGCCCTGAATTGCTAGTTGGTCGAGTGCCTGATCGACTTCGTGCGGCGTTGTCTTCTGAAAATTGGAGATGCGCAGGTACCCAATCCCGGATTCGGGATCGGCGATACCGACATCGATCACGCTGGGCACTTCGACTCGCTTGCGAATCACTTCGACCTGGGTGGAAGTTCCATTGGTTCGATTCAGCTTCAGTCGCACCTTGCTGTTTTCGGGGCCACGCAGAAGATCGGCGCCTCGTTTGGCCGAGATCACGGCGATCTCGCTGTCGTCGATCGCCAGAATGCGATCACCCGGCTGGAGTCCAGCGATGGATGCGGGGGACTTCTCGAAGACTTCAATCACCTTCAGCTCATCTTGTTCTGCCAACAGTTCCACACCTAGACCGATCAAGTTTCCGTCGATCTGCGACATCATTTCCGAAAGCTCTCCAGCCGTCATGTAGCCGGAATAGGGATCGAGCAGTCCGACGGCACCCGCGACATACTCCATCACCGTGGCCACCGGGGGAATTCCAAGTTCCTGATGAGCTTTGTTGGCAACCATGTGGACGATCGTCCTCGCCTCGCCGGGGTTCTGGACGGGACGCCCCAATACTTCTCTATGAATATTCAGTCGGAAGTGTTCGGATGCTGCCTGGGGAATTCGTGGAAGGTGACGGCTGAGAAAGTCCGGTTCAGTCAACGCGACCTCCAAGGATGCCGTGCCATAGCGCAGCAATTCGGGAAGGGCCAGTGCATCGACGTAGTTCCACTCGAGCTTGTTCAAGATTTCGCTGTAAAGATCGAGCGATTGTTCCAGCGAGCTGTTGGCGAGCAGTTGCAGGAAGGTTCCATCACTGTAGCGGCGGAGAATATCGTGGTGGATCCTGCAGATCTGCAGGCGTCTTTCGATC
>JBJSWM010000686.1:0-2029 GCA_046085865.1 Pirellulaceae bacterium | reverse complement strand
GCGGGCTTTGGAACTGGTGGAAAAATACCTCGGTTCGATCCCTCGCCCCGAACGCAAGCTGAATACCACCTACACCGAAGAACCACCGCAGGATGGTGAGCGAACGGTGATTCTTCGGCGCGTCGGATCGATCGGGTCCATCATTGCTGCCTATCACATGCCTGCTGCCGCTCATCCGGACTGGGCGCCCTTGAGTATTCTTGGCAGCGTCCTGTCGGAAGACAAAGTCGGACGGCTCGATAAGGCGCTCGTCGAAACCGGGATTGCTACCAGTGCCAGCGGTGGTGCCGACAGCAGTCACGACCCTGGGCTTTTCACCTTCTCCGTCCAGCCAGCCGAAGGAAAGATGGCTGAAGCTGAGGGGGTGCTGCTGGAGGTGATTGAGCGATTGGAGGCGACACCTTTCACCCAGGAGGAGATCGATCGCGCGAAATTGCGATCCAAGCGAGGCTATGAGAACAGCATCGCCAATGCCGCGACCATGTCTCAGGCTCTCTCGTCCGCATCGGCTTTAGGTGACTGGCGACTTTGGTTCCTTCAGCGAGACCGATTGGCTTCGGTCACGGCTGAGGATGTCAATCGAGTCGCAGCAAATTACTTCAAAGCGCACAACCGAACCATTGGTCGTTTCATTCCGGTCGATCAGCCACAGCGGTTGTCGGTGCCGGCCGTTGAGTCGATTGTCGAAATGGTCAAAGATTATCGGGGAGGCGCCGCAGTGGAGTCGGGTGAGGAGTTCGATCCAAGCCCAGAGAATATCGACAGCCGTACGCGGGTGGCCAAGATCGGCAACCTCGATCTTGCATTGCTCCCTAAAAAGAACCGCGGCGAAACCGTCTCCCTGACGCTCAACCTTCGCTACGGCAACGAACAATCGCTGAAAGATCGCTCGACTGCGGCTGGCATGATCCCCACGATGCTGATGGCAGGAACCACGAAATACAATCGCCAGGCATTGCGGCAAAAGCTGGATGAACTGGGTGTGCGGATGGGGGGTGGTGGAGGCGGTGGAAGACGGGGCCGCGGAGGTGGTGGAGGTGCGGGCGGCGGGCCGGGCAGCCTGTCTTTCAGCATGGAAGCCAAAAGGGAGACGTTGCCGGCAGCGATTGCGCTACTGGGTGAGATTCTTCGTGATCCAGCCTTTCCTAAGGACGATTTTGAACAGATGCGTTCTCAGGCAATAGCCGGAATGTCCCAAATGAAATCCGATCCGGCGATGCTGGCCAACAACCTACTTGCCCGCTCGCTTTCGGATTACCCTGCCGGTGATGTCCGTTATGCAAGGACGATTGAGGAGTCGATTCAGGATTTGGAATCGGTGACACTCGACCAGGTGATTTCAATCTACCGCGACCAGGTTTCCGCAGGTCATGGTCAAATCGCGATTGTAGGTGATTTTGATCCTGAACAAGCGATCGCTGCGCTCTCAGGAGCTTTGGAGGGTTGGCAGTCGAGCGTGGAGTTCGATCGAATCGAACGGCAGGCGAAGTCGGATGTGCAAGGTGGTAGCGAGGTGATCGTCACACCAGATAAGGCGAACGCAATCTTCCTCGCCGGGCTTTCCTTTGCGATGGACGACAATCACCCAGATGACGTCGCACTGGAGATCGGTAACTTCATTCTGGGAGGCGGTGCCTTGTCCTCAAGACTGGGCGATCGCATTCGACAAAAGGAAGGTCTTTCCTACGGAGTCTCATCGTCGGTCTCCGTTCCTGCACGCGGTAACGATGCGCGCTTCACAATCAACGCCATCACCAACCCTGGCAACATCGATGCGGTGGAGAAGGCGGCGATGGAGGAACTGACTCGCTTCATCGAATCGGGACCAACTCCCAAGGAATTGGAGGACGCCAAAACGGCCTACTTGGAAGCGAGGAAGATCGGACGGGCCGCCGATGGATCGATCGCCGGACAGTTGACCACCAATCTGGATCTTGATCGGACGTTCCAGCGAATTGCTGAGGAGGAAAAGGAAGTTCAAGAACTCACGATCCAGAAGGTGCGAGAGGCGTTTCAAAAGCACATCGAT
>JBJSWM010000685.1:0-2437 GCA_046085865.1 Pirellulaceae bacterium | reverse complement strand
TGTAAAATCGCACGAATGATCACCTCATACAGATCCTCGGTGTTCAGCAGCAATCCATCCATATCAAAGGCAACCGCCTTCAACTGACGCTGTGTTCGACTCACCCCACGACTCCTTCATCGACATCTTTCCGGATGACCTTCCCCATGCGACTCGGTAGTTTCTTTTCCGATCGCTCTCTGCATCCTCTGCAGATGTCCGTTTCTTCGGTACACGATGCGTTCATTGCGATTCATCCGCTGAAGCTAGTTGCGTCACTACCCGACAACGCTACGGCATTTCAGCAAACGGGTACACCTCAGGAGGACGAGGTCCAGTTGGCGCCGCTGTTCGATGCCCTTCTTGCCAAAGTCCGCGAAAACTCTTCCAACCGTCATTTGAAAGCGACTTACCTTTATGCACAACTGGACCCCGATCGCCACTCCCCTCCGCATCTTGAAATCGTCCCCAAGATCCACGGGGGCGATTCCGCACTCGACGCATTGACTTCCGAGTTTCTCGAGATCGTTCACGAGGTGCTGCATGAGGCGCGCTACCGGCGCCTGACGCCACAGCAGATTGAAGAGGCACTGGAAACCGCAAGTCCACTGGGTATGCACCTGGCGATTCGATTCAGCATTTTCCGCAACTTGGAACTCTACTGCCGAGGAGACGCGCTGGCAACGGTCACACCGTGGTCACTGCTTCCCTGGAGAAAGCAGCGAGCCGTCGACGTACCGATCTATCGGCGCTTGGTTCTTTGCTATCGACTCAGGCAAGAAACCAGCGACTTGGGGGAAAAACTATCGACGGCCAAGTTGCATTTGAGAACCTTCAAAAATATCCCTCGCAACGACGTTGAAATGGTACTTCCAGGGACTCAGATTCGCATGTCCTGGAAAGACCATTGGAAGGTAGGAGCCCCTTCTTTTTGGGGCCTTAGCATGCTTCTTTTCCGAATTGCGCGTGCCGCTTCGATGCTGGCTCTGATTGGAATCGTCAAGATGATGGCCACCACCGTGATGGCGGTAGGAGTCGCACTGGGGGTGCTTTTCTATGCGCTGCGATCTCTTTTTTCTTACTCGAACCTGAAGAAGCGGCATCTGCTTCAATTGACGAGGAACCTCTACTATCAGAATCTCGACAATCACGCAGGGACGCTACTAAGGTTGCTGGATGAGGCCGATCATCAAAAGGCGGCCGAGGCGATCGTCGCATACTATCTGCTGGATCGGTCTCAGTCGCCGAAGACAACGCCACAGATCGCGGAAGAAGCGAAAGAGTTGCTGCAGGATCTTCTGCCAGGTGGCACTATCCACTTCGAGGCAGAAGAAGCGCTCAGGCATCTAGCCGGCTTGGGGCTCGCGGCATCCAATGCCGAATTCTGGCAACCGCTCGATCGCCGCCAATCGCTCAACAAGCTGCTGTTGGGCTGAGATGAGACGCAATCCTGCTGGCTTGGACCCCGGGTCATCCGCCATTGGACTAGGGTTGGGAACGAGCCTGATAGACTCGCACCCAATCGACCAAGTATTGGGCGGGGAAGGAAGTATCTAACGCAGGTTCTCCGACGAAGCCTCCGCCGATCGCGAGATTGAGCACGATGTGAAAATGCTGGTCGAAGGGAGCCGGAAAGGGGGCATCCTCCGATTCCCAACGGGACTGCTCCTGCCACACCTCGCCATCCAGAAGCCAACGAATTTTCCCTTCCTCCCATTCGATCGCAAACTGATGGAAGTCGGCTGTGAAGTCGACTTTGGGGAATTTCTTTTGCTCCCCTGTGTGCCGATTGTTCGGCCACCGGCCGCCGTAATGCAGCGTTCCCCAGAGGGTATCTGGCTCCTGTCCTTTGAACTCCATGATGTCGATTTCACCGCTGGAAGCCCACCCTCCGTAACGATCTTCGGTGGCGAGCATCCAGAAAGCGGGCCAAACACCCTGCCCCGCCGGCAACTTGGCTCGCATCTCAAACTTGCCATACTTCCAGTCGCCCCGATTCTTGCTTCGGATACGCCCCGAGGAAAAATCTCGCTCCGTCCCTTGAAGCGAGGTTCGTTCTCGATGGGCTTCTAGGACAAGCACACCCCGCTCAACCCGCACATTTTTCCGAGCATCGGTGTAGATCTGCAATTCGTGATTCCCCCCTCCGAATGCATTGACCTCCACTTCCCACTGGGAATAGTCGAGCCCCTGCCCATCAAACTCATCCGACCAGACCAGTCGCCAAGCCTTCTCCTGTGCTGGCGAAGTCGCAGACAGAAGGACAAGAAATCCCAAAAAGCCAGCACAAATCCCTATGTTCCGCATCGCCAAATTACCTCGTTGACATATCGAACAGCCACCCCTGGGCAGTGTAGCAGAGCAATATCACCACAGGCAGGACTTCGGCCAGACCAGGAAGGGCTGCTGCCTCTTTCAAAGCCCTTTCAGAAAAGGATTACCTCACGCCGATCTGGCC
>JBJSWM010000684.1:0-2866 GCA_046085865.1 Pirellulaceae bacterium | reverse complement strand
TTGAGCGGGTGTATCGCCAGCAATTCTCATCGTCGCCACCATCGCCAGATGGTGGACGGTTTTTCCGACCGTCCGCAGGTAGCCACCATCGCCGGATGGTGGAAAAGGATCGACTCTCTGGGTAGCCACCATCGCCAGATGGTGGATGGTTTTGTACGACCGCTTGGTTCTGGTGTGTTCGCGGTCGCGGTGGTTCTACAAGTCGGCGTTTCTTTGCAATGAGCCATGCCGCCATCACGGCGTCGAAGGACATGCGACCGGCTCACACACCCCACAAATGACTTTTTGGCCAGCACTCTCTTGGTAGCCACCATCGCCAGATGGTGGAAATGGATCGGCTCTCTTGGTAGCCACCATCGCCAGATGGTGGAAATGGATCGACATTCGTTCTATGCTATAGGTACCACACGTGGTGGCAGGGTTCCGGACCTGGTCGTATGGATCGCACTTAACCCACGCGTTTTGTATTCATCCTCACCAGCTAGCAGCAAAAGGGAAAGGCTCGACGCAGATGAGTGTCCAAAGCCGAAATGGGATCCTTTGGTTCCTGCTGCTGCTGGTATGGCGAGGGCCCCTGCCGGTCGTTCATTCCCATGAGCTAAATTCTGGCGGAGCGGCCGAAGCGAGTCGCTTGGAGTTGCATCAGGCGATGCTTCATGGTGGGGATGAGTCTGCCGCATCCCCTGGCGGATGGCATTGGCATTGGGTGCTTCCCGATCAGATGTTGGTGGCGATGGGGGCCGAACATCTGGCTTGCCCAGTGGTGCTTCTAGAGAGCGTTGGGATCGAGGGGGCGGTGGTCGATCTCCAGGATGGCTGGGACTGGGACATTTTGATCTGTCGTTGGGCTGTCAAAGTCGCGGCCTGTGATTGCATCGCATCTCAAAACACCGCCTCGCGGTCGTCTATGGCGAGCCTATCTTGCCGTTCGGTATGGCCCAACGGTCATCTCCTGCGCTGCTGATTTTGAACGCGACAGGCTTGCTGTTGCTGCCAACCACATGGGTTGAGCCAACTGCACAGGCTGACCGGTTCATCGACGCCGGTCTCGGCTGTCGCTCTTGCTAAAACCATCCAGGCAAGTGGCGATGCCATTTCAGGCTATCGTTTCTCGGATTGCACACGGAGACGCATTCCATGCCTCGCGGGATTTCGCATGTTCTACTTTGGTCCAGTCTGCTCTGTTTTGCGGCTTGCGATCGCTGGAGGTCCTCGCCTGAGGGGACAGAGGATTTGTCGTCGGGGATCCGCCACCCTGCGGGTGTGACCGAAGCGTCTCACGAGGGCTCTGCAGCAGATGCAGGAGACGATTCTCCTGCCGAGGGGTTGGTGCAGTTGACGGTCGATCGGGAATCGGCGGCAGGGATTGTCTGCGAGGAGGTGAAGCGAGGTCCTTTGGCCAATGCCATCGATCTGACCGGCAAGGTGTCGCTCAACGAAGACCAGTTGGCTCATGTCTTCCCATTGGTCGAAGGGGTGGTGGACAGCGTCCTGGTGCAGTTTGGTCAGACGGTGAGAAAGGGGGACGCTATGGTGACCGTACGGAGCCGCGAAGTGGGCCAGGCCAAGCTGGACCTGATGCAGTACCGAATGGTCCGCGATTTTGCGCAGTCGCGGGATGAATGGAGCCAACGGGTTGCCGCGAACACGCTGGATCTGATCGCTGCGATGCGCAGCAATGCCACCATGGATCAGATTGAGCAGCAGTTTCGAGATCGTCCGATGGGGGAGTATCGCAATCAGTTGATGAATGCCTACGTCGCCTTCTTTCGTTCCAGCATGGACCTCCAGCGTTTGGGGTCGTTGCCTGAGACGGGGGCGGTTCCCGCCAAGCAGCGTCAGGCGGCGGAGTCGGCGGTGACGGCGGACCGCGCGTCGCTACAGGCAGCTTTAGAGCAGATTGGGCAGGATGCATCGCGATCGGCGCAAGTGGCGTCCCAGGCCCTCAAGGAAGCCGAAATGCAGGTCGCGATCGCTTCGGCCAATCTGCAGATCCTGGGATATGAGCCACAGGAGTTGGAGACATCGATGGCCGAAAGCGGTGGTGAAGGCATGGCGCTCTATCCGGTCCGATCCCCACTCGATGGAACTGTGATCGAAAAAGACGTCGTTCTACTGGAGCGAGCTCATCCCAATCAGCAGATGCTGACGATTGCAGACCTGTCCACCGTCTGGATCAAGACCGACATCTACGAGCAGCAGTTGCCGTCGATCCGCGATATCGATCGGCGAAGGATTCAGTTCCGTAGCGAAGCTTGGCCTGGGCGGACCTTCGAAGCCGAGGTCTTCTTCACAGGGGAGATCGTCGATCAAGCGACTCGCACTGTTTCGATGATCGCTCGAGCGGACAATCCAGAGAGGCTTCTGAAGCCTGGCATGTTCGTCACCGTATCGATTCCTGGTGATTCGAAGAGCGACGCGATCCAGGTGCCGACAGCGGCGGTTTTGGAACATGCCGGGAAGTCGTTTGTCTTCGTGAGACAATCGCCCGGCGCCTATCTCCGCAAAGATGTCACCATCGGACGACGCAGTGGAGATCAGCAGGAAATCGTCTCAGGTCTCTCTGAGGGGGATCCCGTCGTCGTCTCGGGCGCCTTCACGCTCAAGTCGCTGCTGTTGGAAGCCTTTCTCGGCGAAGAATAATCCGCAAGTCGCACATCGTACGCCCCGGCTTTCCAAGGTGCTCCCATGATTCACTCCATCATTTCCTGGTCGCTCAACAACCGCCTGATCGTCCTGCTGGCCACTGCGATGCTGGCCGTGGCCGGCGTGCTTGCGGCGCTCAAACTGCCGATGGATGCGGTCCCCGACCTAACCAATATTCAAGTGCAGATCCTCACCACCTCCCCCGCGCTGGGGCCAGTGG
>JBJSWM010000683.1:0-9623 GCA_046085865.1 Pirellulaceae bacterium | reverse complement strand
ACGACGGAACCCGAGCCGCGCGAGCGGCCCGGGTTTTTTGCTTTCAGCCGGCCGCTGTCTTGTCGATGTTTTTGCTCCTGATCGTTCTGCTTCGTAAAAAAACAAACGCCTTTTCCATTCTGGGTTCTGGTTCGTTCACGGACCGATGAATCTCGACATCAGACATCATGGCGATCTGCCGCCCCATCGGTCTATCCAGCCCCTTGTTCGAACACACCGTACAGCGTTCGTCCTCTGCGATGCGGATTCATCGCTCTCTTCCTCTGGATCTGCGTTCGACTCGTCCAATCCGCTAGTAGCCGATGACCGTCAAAGCTTCGTGGATCTCACAGAGGCACGGGGCCACAGAGAAAGCCCCTTGGACCATTGGTTTGCTGCAGCCCCTAGTTCCGCGTCTGCGGCTCACCCTAGGGCATGAGCGAACGACACGATACCGCCCCCGAACCACAGGATGAGTCCTGCCGCCCAGACAGCCAGACGCACCGGCTTCATCCAAGAGAATCCGGGCAGCCACACCACTTGGGCAGCCGTGGCGACGACCAGGGCAGAAAGACAAAGCGGCATAAGGGATAATGAGAACGCTAGGCAGCAGGGCTGCATACCGCGGCTGATGGCACCGCTCATCGGGCCAAGCGCGCTACCAGCCACGGTTGCCACGACGGTCAACGGTCGCTGAGCGGCCTGATCGAGCCCGTTCAGCACGATGACCAGCGTCAGTGCCGCGAACGCCAGCCAGAGGCCCAAGCCGATTCCGATGTGCCAGCGCGTGAAGTTGTTCTCAAACAAGCCACCAGCTCCACCGTATAACAAATTCGATCATCAGGCGGACATGGCGCGAGTGACCTCGTTGACAGGGAAGAATCGAAACGCCGTTTCCGCTCCGTTGCACTGGGGACGAGTAGGACCTTTCTGACGAATTCGTTTTGATACAGATCAGCCTAATGCCGGTGGACCGCACTGGGCCAGCCTAACTCATGAGGTTTTGCTTCGAATTCCAGAATGGTATCAGCCTATCGTGGGCCGATCGATCCCTTGGGTGGAGTGTTAGGCTGTTGCGGCTTGATCTCTCAGAAAGCTGGTCCATCTGGAGGGTATACAGTCGGCGATCATGTAGAAAAACGAATCAGGCTTCGCTAGCCAGACCTAGCAATCGGCCGGGCTCTTGTGCCTGCGTCCAACTGATGGCATTTCGCTGCAAAAAGCATGCGGTTTCGATGCGGCTTTCCGGGGAGGCTCTATCTTCTCCTAACAGCGATAGGCGACGACAAACAGACGTTGGAATGGAAAAAGAACCATCCCGTCGGGCTGGAGTGGGTAGTCGTCCTGAACCCGTTTCTGAACCTCTTTCGTGAAACTCTGTTGATCTCGCACATCGGACAACGCATCTAGATAGGGACGCATTCCAGTTGATCCCATCCAGTCGAGGATGGCTTGATGGTTGGTCATGGGATGGTGATAGCGGGTCTCCCAGATATCCAGATGCGATGCAAGGGGTGCCAATAGCTGGTAGTAGAAGGGCGCCGGGTGGAGCGTAAGGGAGTTCCTTGCAGTTTCCATCCGATCGCTCCATCGCGATTCCCGCGACACTGCCTCGATTGCCTTCCGCACCAGAGGGATTTCGCTGCTAGGGATCTGAAATGCCAGCGCACCTCCAGGCCGAATCTTCTGCATCCACGAGGGAATCAGGAGGTGGTGGTCCTTCAGCCAGTGCAAGGAAGCGTTGGCGTAGACCAGATCGCAGGGCCATGGAGGCTGGAAGTCGGCAAGATCGGCAACAACCCAGGCCTCGCGAGGGAATGAATTCCTAGCCTTCGCGATCATCGCTTCCGATCGATCGACGCCGAGAATCTCTGCCTTTGGCCAGCGGCGATGGAGAATTTCGGTGCTGTTCCCTGGACCGCACCCCAGATCGACTACACGCCCGACATTGGTTAACTGCACTCGGTGGAGCAGTTCCTCTGCGGGCCTAGTCCGCTCTGACTTGAATTTCAGATACTCTTCGGGATTCCAAGGATCCATCGGTATCCCTTTCCTTCTTGCGCCAATCCTTGTCATGCCAGAAATGATCTGCGTACCACTTGGAGTGATCGATTTGGAGTTTATCCAAGAAAGTTTGTCGGCGGCGGACATCGACCTTACGCTACCAAATACCGAAGGCGTCGCCACGAATGCTCACGCTTTGGGATTCTATCAAGCCATTCTTGAGAAGGTATCTATCGTGAAACTGTTTCGGTACCGCAAGCCATCGCTCAAGACGCTTCTTGGGATCACCAAGGCTAAAAAGCGGCTGAAGAAGGAACTTGGCATCACCGCGCTGCTGAGGCCCCTTCGGGCTTGGGACAATACAAAGCGGCGATGGAAGCGGAAGGTGGGTTATGAATCATCGGCAGGTCGTGTGCTACGGAATGGACTTCCGAGGCCGGGTGGCTGTCTGCTGGCCCTTGGGATTGCGTCCGTAGCTTTTGCATCCCCGCTGGCGATCGTCGGCTATTGCCTATTTTGGAACTGATCGACCTGCACTACTCTCCGCTCTTTTGCGATGCCGATCCTTGGACGATACCTAGCGATTCAGGCATATTTGGCGCGATCCCATCGCCTGTCTGGAGTGCCTGCTGGACTGTCTCTACGGGTACCGGTGAACTGGCGGATTCGGTAATCGACGTCGTGCTTCCATCGATCGGCCATCCGGTCGCCCAGGCCAATTGAAACTGTGCGCGATTGTAGTTGGCGACTGCATTCAGATAGCATCTCTGCGCCTGCTCCAGTGCCTGGATCGATTGCAGCACCTCGATCGGCAGGCCCTCGGCATCGCCAATGCGCTCCATGTTTCGCTGGTAGGATTGCTGCGCCCGAAGGATGGCTTCCTTGGCGACTTCGATCTGCCTGCGCCGAAAGATGGATTGCACATGGGATTCGGCAACTTCCTGAGCAACTTGGTCCATGATGCGCAATTTCGCCAAGGTCGCCTGATGCACCTGAGCATGCCGGCTCCGCCTTGCGGCCTGCTCTCCCAGCCCCATGTTGCGCACCTCCCAGATCATCATGGCCTCAGCATCATAGCGCGATCCAAAGTCCTCCGGAGAGCTTCCCAGCCCGCCGCCAAAACTACCCTTGCTGAAGCCCAGCAGCACGCTTGGAACAAACGGTGCATACTTCTCACGTCGATGCGCCTCACAGGCAGCCGCAACCAATTCCTGCGACTCCTTGAGTTCGGGGCGCGACGCCAAACCGGTAGCAATTCGTGTCGACTCATCCAGCACCTGCAAATCCAACTCCAAAGGAACCAGAGTCAGATCCTGAGGAATTAGCTCGGTGGTCATCGGCAAACTGAGGACCTTGGCAAGGCGCGACGAAGCCACCTTCTGACGCTCTTCCGCGACCAATTGCCGGGAACGAAGTAGTGCAAGTTCAGTCGCCGAACGATCCGCATCGGACATCAGGCCTTCCCCTGCCTGGGCGTAGTCACTGGTGATCCTGGCCAGCGACTCCGTGCGCACCCGTGAAGCATCCAGAATCGATACTTCCTGGCAGGCTTCCAAAAGATCGATGTACGCGATCGACGCATGCAGAAGCTGCTGGTTGAGGATCGCAGTGGCCGCATGGGACCTGGCGCTTGCGGTCCGCTCAGCAATCATGGGAGCGAAAATAGCATCCGCCAGCGCGAATCTTGCAATGATTCCAGGCTGAGTCTGTCCCCCAGCCGCAATAGCCCCAACCCCCAGGCCATAGTTCAAGGAGTTCAAATTGACATCGACGATCTGACCATCGACCGCCTGGTAGTTTCCGTCATGCCGTCGGTAGTTCATCCCCGACTGAAGACTCGGTAACCACATCACCTTGGCGCGGTCCCATTCGGCGTAAGCCTCCTGCACGCGCCAACGAGCGAACCCGACCACGGGATGTTGGCCACCGATCATCGACAGGGCGGTGGGGAGATTGACTGGAACCGACGAAGGACCATTCGCTTCGTGCGCTGAATCGGTCACTCCTTCTTTCCGATCGATCCCGTTGGTCCAAACGGCGTCGTGAGGCAGTTCTTCGGTTCTATGAGATTCGATGGATGAGCTTTCGGACTGGAGGGCCAAGTCTTCTGCTTCTTTGAATCCTTCGGTCGAAGGGTCCTGTGGAACATTTGTGGACGAATCCTTCGAAGCGTGACCTGCAAAGACCACTGCACTGCTCTGGGTCGGTCCGAAAGAGTGCATTCGTTGGGACGTGGCGCAACCGGCCAGCAAAAGAATGCTGGCAAACAGTGACATCCGTCCCAGTTGGATTGGTCTCTTCATCGAATTACTCAGAATACCTGGCCCCACTCAAAGACAGAACCGGAGGGATCGACTGTGACGATTCTTCCGATTTTTCTTCGGCGAACGATTGCACGGGGAAGAGGGCAGATTGAAATACCGGTCAGCAAAGAGAGTGCTTTGTCCTGTAGCGGTCGGGTTAGACCGACTAAGATGGGTAGGAAGACGTGGCAAGATTTAACGCCTGGAGAACCTTCCCTCGAGGAAGTCTAGCCCTTGGCCCCAAACCGACTTCATTCATTTCGGGACCCACACGAATGCAGCTAGTACTATCAGCGATGCGCCGCCCCGCAACGGTGATGGTCCTGGTCCTTTGCTTGGTACTTGGCTGTTTCCTGGCGGTCGGGCCCACCGTCTTCCAACAGTTTCGCTGGCCTTATCCTTCGGGACTTCCGAGGGGTATGGAAGTCGATATCTTTCCCAAGCTGAATCTGCCGGTGATCTATGTTTGCCAGCCTTATGGTGGCATGGATCCAGCGCAGATGGAGGGATATCTGACGAACTACTACGAGTACCATTTCCTTTACATCAGCGGGATTCATCACGTCGAATCCCGCAATGTGCAGGGGACGGCTCTGATGAAGCTCTTCTTTCATCCGGATACCAACATGGCTCAGGCCATGGCGGAGACGATCAATTACGTCAATCGATCCCAAGCCTTCATGCCGCCAGGAACGGTCTCTCCTTTCGTGATGCGTTTTGATACTGGATCGGTGCCAGTCGGTTACTTGGTGCTTTCCAGCGACACTCGCAGCATTGCGGAGATTCAGGATCTAGCACTCTTTCGCGTACGACCGATGTTTTCCAGTCTTCCAGGTGTTTCGGCACCGCCACCTTTTGGTGGAAGCGCCCGGTCGATCGTGATCAGTGTCGACCCGGAGAAGCTGCAATCCCACCGGATGTCTCCCGACGAAGTGATTGTGGCGCTCACCAAGGGAAATACGCTAAGCCCTTCGGGGAACATCCCGATCGGTGACACCTATCCGATTGTCCCGGTGAACACGGTCGTCAAGGACCCGCAGCAACTTGGATCGATCCCGATTCGCATCGGGTCGAATCCTGTCTTCCTGCGGGATCTGGGCACCATCCAGGACTCATCCGATGCACCGGCCGGATACGCTCTGGTCGATGGACGTAGGGCCGTCTATATCCTGGCTACCAAACGTGCCGAAGCGTCGACACTGAGTGTGATTCATGAAATCAAAAACGCACTGCCCAAGATGAAGGAAGCTCTGGGTAAAGAAGGGGAGGGAATCGAGGTCCGATTCGAGTTAGACCAGTCCAGCTATGTCACTCAAGCGGTTCGAGGTGTACTGCATGAGGGGGCATTGGGGGCTGTTTTGGTAGGACTGATGATTTTGATATTCCTCCGTGATTGGCGTAGCTCGCTGATCGTCCTCTTGAACATTCCTCTCGCCTTATTCGCGGCGATCCTGGCATTGTGGCTGACGGGGCAGACGATCAACTTGATGACTCTGGGTGGGCTGGCTCTCGCCATTGGAATCCTAGTCGATGAAGCGATCGTATCGATCGAAAACATTCACTCGCAGATCCGGAAAGGCAAGCCGATAGCTCAGGCGGTTCGAGATGGCTCCATGGAGACAGCCATCCCCCGCTTGCTGGCCATGCTATGCATTCTAGCTGTCTTTGTGTCGTCCTTCTTCATGCAAGGCGCGGCGCGGGGCCTGTTTGTTCCGCTGTCGCTGGCTGTTGGCTTTGCGATGATCGCATCCTACTTCCTGTCCAGCACGCTAGTTCCTGTGATGGCAGTCTGGTTCTTGAAATCCGATCCCCATTCGATGCACCAAGCCCAATGGATGGATTGGCTGCGTAGGGCCTATGAGCGATTGCTAGGTTGGATGATTCCATTTCGATGGCTGCTGATTCCGGTTTACCTTGGCTCTTGCATCGGGCTATGCCTGTGGCATGCACCACACCTGGGGCGCGACATTTTTCCGGTCGTGGACGCGGGGCAGTTTCGGCTGCGAATGCGAGCCAAGGATGGGACGCACATCGCTAAGACAGAGGCTCTTGCCAAAGAAGCATTGGCAGCGGTCGCCAGCGAGTTGGGTTCAGAAAACATCGCTGTATCACTTGGTTATGTTGGAATGATCCATTCCAACTTTCCAGTCAATGCAGTCTACCAGTGGTCGCGAGGCCCCGAAGAGACCATTCTTTATATCGACTTGAAGCAGGGACTGGACCTGCCTGATGAAGTCATCAAGGAACGACTCCGACAGCGGCTTGCTAAAGAGATGCCCGACGTGAGGTTCTCCTTTGAGCCGTCGGATATCGTCAATGAGGTGATGAGCTTCGGGTCGGCTACTCCTATCGAAGTGGCGGTCAGTGGAACGGACTTTGCCAAGAATCGGGAGTTTGCGGAGACGCTACGGCAACGTCTGATGCAAATTCCCTCGCTTCGGGATATTCAGTTCGGGCAGTCGATGAATTACCCCACGATTCAGGTCGAGGTCGACCGCGAAAAGGCCGGTATGGCGGGACTCATGCCAATCGATGTGTCTCGTGCCCTGGTGCCGGCCACCTCCTCCAGTCGCTTTGTGGTCCCCAACTATTGGGCTGACCCCAAGAGCGGCATCGCATACCAGGTTCAAGTAGAGATACCGCGCGCCGTGGTGCGCACCCCATACGATATCGAACCACTCGATTCTTTGGAGCAACTAGGGCAGGTGCCGCTTCGGTCGATAGAAGATGGAAATGTCCTGGTCCGCGATGTGACGACGATGGAAAAAGGGACGATGCCGGGTCAATTCGATCGATACAACATGAAACGGCAGGTGACCATCACCGCCAACTCCTTCGGAACCGATCTGGGTGCGGTCGCCGAGCGAGTTCGGGCCGCGATCGCCGGTGCCGGGGCACCTCCTGCAGGAAGTGTCGTGGAACTGCGAGGGCAGATCCCCACTTTGGAAACCATGGAGTCTGGGCTTGGAATCGGTTTGGCGCTAGCGATGGTCACCGTCCTGCTGCTGCTGACCGCCAACTACCAATCCTTGCGGCTTGCCTTCGTCGCGATGACAGCGATTCCCGCTGTGGTTACAGGGATCATTTTGCTGCTGCATTACACGCAAACGACTCTCAACATCCAGTCGTTCATCGGAGCCATCATGGCGGTGGGAGTCTCTATGGCGAACGCCATTTTGCTGGTTTCTTTTTCCGAACAGCAGCGGAGGGCGACGGGGGATTCCGTTCAGGCGGCCATTGGAGGCGGAGGCAGTCGCCTGCGCGCGATCCTGATGACCAGCTTGGCGATGGTCGCGGGGATGCTGCCCATGGCCCTCGCATACGGCGAGTCGGGTCAGCAGAATGCGCCGCTGGGGCGAGCCGTCGTTGGTGGCCTGATCGCTTCGCTTGCCGCCACACTGTTCATTCTCCCTTTGGCTTTTGTTCTCTTGATGAAGAACGCCCATCGCAAGTCCGCTTCGCTGGACCCCGAAGATCCGGAGAGCCGATATTTTGTCAACTAAATCTCTGTTCATCAGGTTCTTTACTCTGCGTTTTTCGCGCAACAATCAGGCCCTATCATCCTGCTGGCTTTTTGTTCTTCTAGCCGTTGCTGGCTGCGCACCCAGCAAGGACATGGCGTCTCCTTCTGCCTCGCCATCGGAACCAAACCCGAAGCAGTTGGAAAGGGTCACGGCGGGTCCACCCCTTCGTCAGACTTTGCGATGGTTCACTGAACTTCCTGGAAGGGTGCTGGCTTATGAGTCAGCGCCGATTCAGTCGAAAGTGTCGGGCTATGTGGAAGCGGTGGAAGTGGATCTGGGAGATACGGTCACCAAGGGACAGACCATCCTGCGAATCCGCGCCCCAGAGTATCAAGACCAACTCCAGCAGAAGCAGCAACTGCTCCTACAGTCCGACGCCGAAATCCAGCAGACCCAGTCGGCAGTGATTGCCGCTCTGGCTTCCGTCCGTTCGGCAGAGGCGATGATTCTTCAGGCCGAGGCGAACCTGCAGCGGGCGCAGGCGGATTCCGATCGTTCGAACTCGGAGGCGCAGCGCATTGGCCAACTGGCCGGCAAAGGCGCCGTCACTGAAAAAATCGCCAAGGAATCGGCCAATCAGTCCATCGCCGCTGAAGCCGCCAAGCAGGAAGCGAGTGCGGCGATCGAATTGGCCAAGGCGAAGAAGTCGGAAGCGGAAGCCTTGGTAAAAACGGCCGAAGCGGAAGTCGAGAAAGCAAAAGCGAGACGCAAGGTGCTTTTGGTAGACCTTCAGTATGCCCAAACCATGCTCGACTACACCTTGCTGACCAGCCCCTTGGACGGCCATGTCACAAGCCGCGCCGTCGACGTGGGACATTTTGTCGAGCCGGCAGGTGTGGGGTCGATCCCATTGCTGACCATCGCAAACGATCAGAAGGTTCGCGTCCGCGTCGAGGTCCCCGAACAGGAAGCAGCCTGGGTGGATGCAGAGACCGAAGCTTCTCACCGTGGTGACCCAGCAACACTTTTCCTCCGATCTGGCCCAGAGGCAACGATCGAGGCGCGAATCACGAGAACCAACCGACAGCTTTCCGATGACAGCCGCACATTGACCGCTGAAATCGAACTCGACCAAAAGGATCAGAAACTAATCCCTGGGTTTTTCGTGACCGTGAAAATCCTGCTGGAAGAGCGGCCGGATGTCTTCACGCTTCCAACTTCGGCGATTGTCAAAAGCGAAGGTCGTAGTCGCTGTTACGTCGTGGTGGATGGACAGACCCAAGTCCGGGAGATCGAACTTGGATTGAAGGTCGCCGATTCCGTCGAGATCCGATCAGGCCTCGACGGCAGCGAAACGGTCGTGCTGACGCGAGCCAATGCGATTCAGCCAGGCCAACAGGTTGAAGTATTTCCACCCAAATGACGACAAGCTATCGCTCGAAAGGAATCGAGCGTTATTCGGCCGTGACTTTGGGTAGCGGCAGCTTCCTCCATGTCTTGACACGGTGCTCGACTCGATGCGCGCATCGGACCGAGTCGCTTCCGAAGGGGGCATAGCAACCGCCCAGCCGATCGTTCAGTATCGCAACTGGGATTGCATGGCGGCGCCGCAGACCTGGCGGATGGTTTCGGCTGCCTCCTTCTGCATCATCCCCAGTTCACTGCTGATGGCGATAAAGCGCCATCCCTCTGCGATTCTCCTCAAGGCTGCATTGGCGTCGGCGACATGGATGCCTGGCGCTACGCCGTGACGCAACGCGGTGGTTCGGATTGTCTGAAGCGCCGCGACGAATTGCGGGTCGTCCGTTTCCATTTGGGGTGTCTTGTGCATCGATGCCAGCAAATCGTTGGGGCCGACAAAGACCGCATCGAT
>JBJSWM010000682.1:0-5589 GCA_046085865.1 Pirellulaceae bacterium | reverse complement strand
AATCGGTGCCAGGCACCTTCTGAATGCTAGCAACTCCCAATCGGTGCCAGGCACCTTTGGAATGCTAGCTACTGCACATGGAAGAAGAAAAATCAGTCCGAGCGGGAAGCCCTTGCAAAAGCGATGCAGATCCAGTCGCCATGGAGTCGTAAACTAGCTCGACCCAACTGGCTAAACATTGTGGGGGTTGTCTGGTGCCGACGCGATGGGAATGCCAGTCCCCGACTCCGGTTCCTTTGCCGCAGCATCCGCCTGCCCCTTCGGCTCTTCCTTGGCCGGTCCGTGCCCCTTCCCTTTGGGTGCAAAAAGCAGCACCGTCACCGCACCCGCAATGCCGGTCAAAAGACTGACAAAGAACATGGGAGACACTTTGCCAAAGGAGTTGGCCAGGGTCATCGAAACCAGTGTATTGACAACGGGAGCGAATCCAAAAACCAGCGGCATGACAAAAATCGGCTTGCCACCAAACGTGAACGCCAAAATGATCCCAAGGGCTCCAATCGCACCGGCTGCTCCCGCTGCAATCGACCAAAGCATCCCAGAAAAACTCCAGTACCCTTCGTCTGGATTGGCCGCCAGAATCGCCAATGGTGCCGCCACCGCAATCGCAAAGTAGGCAACACCGACGCAGAAGAACGGTCGCAGCCGACTTCCCCCCATCTTCTGCTGCCCCAGATGCAGCACAGGGCCGTACGCCCCCCAGCAAAGTGCACCCATGAGAATCGAGGCCAACACCTTCCAAGAAGTGTTCGCAGATGCTGGCTTGGCCAACGGAACAGATGATGTCGACGCGCCATCGGTTGCCACCGCTGCAGCCACATCGCTGGTAGCCGCCTTGGCCGGAGCGGGCTTGCTGAGCAGCACACCGACGGCACCAAGAGCGACCAGCACCAAGCCAGTGATGAACTTCGGAGAAATCTGGCGATAGGTCTTCCCCATCCAACTGGTCACCAGGGTATTGACCACAGGGGCAAGACCAAAAACCAAAGGCATCACGAAAATCGGGGCCCCTTTGAATGTCAGTGCCAGCAACACTCCCAAGGCTCCCAAGGCCCCCACGCTTCCGGCAAATAGAGAGAGCAGAATCCCAGACAGCGACCAGACTCCCTTCTCCTTGCGCGTGCTGAGCAATATCGCTGCCCCTAGCACTGCAATCAAAAAGTAGGCAATCCCTACCCCGATGAACGATCGAAGGGAAGAATGCCCCAACCGATCCTGTCCCTCATGGAGCAAAATGCCGTACACGCCCCAACTCAAAAAGGTCATGGCGGTAAAAAGCAGGGCCATCGGCAGATTCAGCATGACTCCCTCGCGCTCGCTCTCATTCGTGACCGAAACTCGGCAGCTTGTTTCCGCTACCCAGGCTCATTGTAAACCAGCACCCCCAACTTGTCAGAGGCTACATCCTAATCCTTTGCGTCCACTAGGCACGCAACCGGATCATTCGTGACGTAGCGCTTCGATGGGGTTCATCTTGGCCGCGCGAATCGCTGGGTAGATTCCAAAAATGATGCCGACCAGGAGCGAAATCCCAAGCGCCGCTGGAATCGACTCCGGCACAATCTTCGGACTTACCTCCCGCACCACTTCTGGAAGGGCATTCATCGTGTCGGGAAAGTATTGGAAGGCCATCTTCCGAACGCCCCGAACCGCTGGACCACAGAGCAAACCAAAGAGAATCCCGGTGATCCCCCCAACGATGCTGAGCACACTGGTCTCCACCAGAAACTGCCGAACAATATCCGACTGTTTGGCACCAAGCGCCCGCCGAATCCCAATCTCTCGCGTTCGTTCAGTCACCGTCGCCAGCATGATGTTCATGATGCCGATCCCACCGACCAACAGCGAGATCGCTGCAATCAGCCCCATGAACACCATGAACATCATCTTGGTTGTCTCCGCCTGCTCCAAAAGCTCCAGCGGTACCACCACAGCGACATCTTCCATTTTGTCGTGGGAGCTTAGCGCCGATTCGATCACGGATGCCGTCCGCTTGACATCCGAGATCTCTTTGACGCGCATCGTGATCTGGTTGAGTTCCAGCATCTCCCCTTCAAACGAACCACCGCGTCGCGAGACGACGGTATCCCCGATCCGCTGCTGAAGGGTATTGATCGGGATGTAGATGTCGCTGGAGTAATCCTGCGAAGAAAGCGATCCACCAATCGCTGCGGATGCATTGCGATGCTCCAGAACACCCACCACCAAATAATAATCCTGATTCTCAGGCATGTAGATTCGCTTGCCGATCGGATCTTCGTATGGGAAAAGCCGTTCGGCTGCCTTCGCGGCGATGACGCAGTGACTGTCTCGCGCGAAATTCTCCGCATCGGTCAGAAAATGACCGCGATTGACCTTCAAACGATTCACATCGGCATATTCGGGTGTGCAACCTACCAACCTGCCGTCGATCACGCGATCGCGATACTGAAACTGTCGCCGAATCTCTCGAATCGGCAGGGCGCTGCGAAGCGTCGGAAGGCTGGCGGTGAGCACTTCGTACTCCTCACGCGTCAGGCCATAGGGGGTTACCCCTTGAGGATTCAGCTTCTCGCTGGGCGGCTTGATGCTCCGCACGATGATCGTATCCGCCCCCAGACTTTCGATCTGCTTTTGGGCTTCATCGCCAATCCCCTTGCTGATCGCCAGCAACCAGATCACGCTGGCCACGCCGATGAAAATCCCCAGCACGGTCAGCAGCGACCGCATCGGGTGCAGCCACAGACTTTTAATCCCCAACTCGATCGTTCTCAGCCAAATCATCGGGTCCCTATCCTTCCGCCGGCAAATTGGCCACCGCATGCTCGGCCGCTTCCCGACGCGATGCTTCGGTATTGGTCCTGTCCCATTGCACCATGCCGTCCTTCAGACGCACCACGCGTTTGGCCCGCTTGGAGACTTCGTCTTCGTGAGTCACCAAGATAATCGTGCGGCCTTCGTTGTTCAGTCGCTCAAACAGTTGCAGAATTTCCTCGGTGGTGCGGGAGTCGAGGTTCCCCGTCGGTTCGTCCGCCAAAATAAAGAAGGGATCATTGATCAGCGACCGGGCGATCGCCACGCGCTGCTGCTGACCACCGCTAAGCTGCATCGGCCGGTGATCCAGTCTTTCCCCCAAACCGACCATCTTGGCCAGTTCCATCGACCTATTGATTTCCTTCGACCCTAGCTTGCCCTGATAAAAGAGCGGCACTTGGATGTTTTCCACTACGGTCAGTTGCTGGATCAAATTGTAGGACTGAAACACGAAGCCAATCCGTTTGCTGCGCACGTCAGCCAGCTGGTCGTCGCTCATCCTCGCCACATCATCGGTGCCAAGGAACAAAGAGCCAGAAGTCGGCTGATCGAGGCACCCCAACAAATTCAGCAACGTGCTTTTCCCCGACCCCGATGGACCCATGATCGCCACATAGTCTCCCTCGGGGACTTCGAACGTCACCCCTCTTAGGGCGCGCACCGTCTCCCCCTTGAGGACATATTCTTTCTTCAGATCTTTTGCCGCACAGGCCATCTTCACCGGCGCGGCTGACTTGGCGTCCCTGCTGACATCAACCACCACCAGGACCTCCCGGGCCGCGCCCGCCACCAGCCCCCGCCTGTTCCATCCGCTTCTTGATCGCAGCGGCCATCTCCGATCGATCGATCGCTCCATCTTTGTTGGCGTCGGTCTCGTCGAACCCCCGTTTGAGCATCTCACTCCCCTCGGCTTCTTCCTTGGAGATCTTGCCGTCGCTGTTGGTATCCGATCGCTGCATCGCCATGCCAGCGATCGCATCAGGAGACATCGCAGGACCGCCGCCACCAGGACCGCCCGGTCCACCGGCTCCACGTCCTCCAGCACCAGGACCGCCCGCCCCAGCACCCCCTGGACCGCGGCCAGCTCCTCCTGGCCCACCTGCCGCCGCGGCACCACCAGGAGCACCACCGCCCGCCGGTGCGGCCGCCGCCGCTTTGCTCATCTCCGAAATCTTCTTCCGTTCCTCTTCCGATTCCTCAATCTCTGGCAGGTTCATCAGGTCCAGATGATTGCGGGGATTCAGCACCACTTGATCCCCTTCCTTCAGGCCATCCAGAACGGTAACGTTCTTGTCGTTGGTCGCTCCCACTTTGATCTCGCGGGTCTCCCAACCTTCGCCCTTGGAAACCAATACGAAGTAATGCCCTTTCATTTCGTAGACACCTAGTACAGGGATCTGCAAGGCATCCTCAATCTGTTCGACAAAGATCCTCACCTCCGCTGTCATCCCGGTCCGAATCGTTTCCGGCGGTTGATCGATCTTCACGAACGTCGCATAGTCTTTGACGGCCGAGCTGAACCAGCTTCCTGGTTCGGCATACTTGTTGACCTTGGTTACCTGACCGAGCAGATCACCTTGAACCGCATTGACTTTGATTTTGGCCGGCATTCCGTCCCGCACCAGCGTGATCCGCGACTCATTGATCTTCGCCTTCACTTGCATCTGCGTCGGATCGGGCAGCACGATGATCGTCTGCTGTTCGCGCACAATCGCACCCGCCTCGACCACAAACTCCGACCCGCCTCGTGAGCTGAACTTGTTGGCGTAGACCACTTGGCCGTCGGTGGGAGAACGAATGGTGCAGGCTTCAATCTGCGACTGAATTTCATCCAGCTTGCTCTTCTCTTCCTCTAACGTATTCTTGTCCGAATCCAGTTTGGCCTTCTTCGTTTCGATATCACTGTCGAACTGAACCAGCATCTTCTCCTTGGTCAGTTCGTCGAGCACCTTTAGGCGTCCCTCGGCCGCGTCCAGCTTATTTCGGGCATTCTGCACCGCAAACTGCTCTGCCTCAATCTGCAGTGACTTCAGCGTTCCCTTGGCTGCCAGCCGCTCGGCACTGGCCAAACTCAACTCCGCCTTCCGAAGGTCCTGCTCGGCTACGGCGATTTCGCTCAAGATCGCTTTGCGTTCGGTGAGATAGGTTCCTTCGAGATATTCTTGGCGCGCGATGATGGCTTGCTTGACGGCCGCTTCGGAACTGATCACCAGGGCCTCGGCAGCGCTCAGCGTGATGCGCTGGCTTTTGAGGTCGTTATCCAGTTGCGAGCTATCCAGCTTGACCAGTTCGTCGTCCTTCTTGACGTAGCTCCCTTCGTCGATCACCCAGAGGATTGGCGTACCACTGGTCCCCTTTCCTTTGACTTCGCATTTGACTTCGACGTTGCTGCTACTTTCGATCTCCCCCTGCTCCAGGACGATGTGATCGAAAGGGCCTCGCATCACCGCCTGAAGCACCGGTTGGTTGCTAGGACTAGCCGACTTGGCTTCCATGTAACGCCAGTAGGCATAGCCCGAGGAACCGAGAATGCCGATCAGCAGCAGGACCAGCCAGAGGATGCCCCCACGTCGTTGGGTTCGCCGGAACGAACGGCCGGATGGGTGCCGATTTTTGAGGCTCGGAATTCGTTTCATGGCAGACTTCATCGAAAAATTCCTCGTGGGAAATGGCGTCCAGGCGGTGGTCGCCTTCCTGCTTTGGTCGGAACGAACTTTGGAGGGACGGTGGGGTATGGTAGGCGGGAGAGCAAATGAAGGGATCGTCGGACCGTCGGAATCCCCTCTGCCAGCAATC
>JBJSWM010000681.1:0-446 GCA_046085865.1 Pirellulaceae bacterium | reverse complement strand
TCCGCGTCGGCCTGTCCGTTCCGCGAATCACTCGATGGAACCTGCCTCCCCAGACTCTCTCGCTGGATCACAGCATCCGCGCCAACCCATCCGCTCGATCCATCATGCTTCGATCGAACGCCCAGCGACTTGGCCTGAAGTCCGCAAGCGAAAGAGGGAGTCGATCAACCAGAGCGATCCGATCACCCCAGAAACCGCCCCAGCGAACTTGGAATTCCATGCGGACTGACTCAGAGTCCACATCCCAATGCCACCGAGTATCAGGACGCATCCAAAGAGCACCGCGATGCGGTCGGACCTGCCAGCTGCCGTCGAAGCAGATCGACTCCCAGAGGTTTGCGCCTCCTTCTGCTCCACCTCAACAGCAACCTCCTGCTCCCTCGCAGCCCCCTTTCGTTGGTTGGTCGACTCCAGGTCATCGCTGGCATCTTTCCCGCGACGAGAAG
>JBJSWM010000680.1:0-1229 GCA_046085865.1 Pirellulaceae bacterium | reverse complement strand
AGGGGAGGGTGAGATCCATCTCACGCCTTGCATTCCAAGGGGACGGTGGGATCGCTCCGCGCTTGCCATCACTGCGAGACTGGACCTTCCAAAAGCTTTTGCAGCTTTCTCTTCAGCGGCAGGGCGATATCAGGATGCTGGTCGATCACGTTGTTCGATTCCCCCGGATCCTCCTGAAGATCAAACAATTGCCATTCGGGTATCTCTGCAGGAACCAGGCGCAGCTGGACGTTGGTGGCCTTCTTTGCTGGAGCGCGAATCAGCTTCCACCGCCCTTCCCGAAGACCAAACTGTCCAGACTGGCCATTGTCCTGCGTCAGTAGATGAGCCCTTCCCTTGGCATTTGGTTTGCCCGTCATCAGTTCGCTCAGATCGACGCTGTCCGGAAACGCACCTTCTGGAGCGGCGGCACCCGCCAGCTTCGTGAACGTTGCTGCGAAGTCGACGGAACAGAGAACCTGATCGGAAACCTGTGGGGATGCGTTACCCGGCCAGCATGCGATCAATGGGGTCCGCGTCCCTGCCTCATACACGTTGTACTTACCACCCCGAAATGGACCATTTGGGTCGTGCTCCCCCAGCCGCTCGATCGCATCATCTTGGTAGCCATCGTCCAGCACCGGGCCATTATCGCTGCAGAAGATAATCAGCGTCTTGCGATCCAGATCCAGCGACTGCAGCGTCTGCCGAATCGCTCCCACCGAATCATCCAGTTCCACTATCGCATCGCCTCGCGGCCCATGACCGCTCACTCCCTGATATCGCTCATGCACCACCCTGGGAACATGGATCGCGTGGGAACAGAAAAGGAGAAAAAATGGCTGTGCCTGATGTTCGGTTATCCACCGCTTGGCCTCCGCGACCCAATGATCCGTGAGGTCTTCGTCACGGAATCTCGCTTTCTGGCCACCCGTATAAAAACCAATTCGACTGACCCCGTTGTGGATGGTCGCGTTGTGGCCATGCGACCAATTCATCTTGAGCTGATCGCGATGGGTGATGCCGGTGGGATGATCTTCGGTCGGTTTCTTCTCGCCCACCCAAAGCGGGTCACTGGTATCCAGCCCTTCGACGCGATCCTGACGCACGAACACCTGAGGTACGCGATCGTTGGTCGTCGGGAGAATAAAGCAATCGTCAAAACCAAGTTCCATCGGCCCGGGTCGCAACGAACCATTCCAATCAGGTCCATCGGGGCCCCCTAGCCCCAGATGCCACTTGCCGATCAC
>JBJSWM010000679.1:0-2082 GCA_046085865.1 Pirellulaceae bacterium | reverse complement strand
GTCGCATTGCAATATCGCACAGGAGCCAACTCAATTTAGGGCAAATACTGTGCCGAACAACATCGATTTCCAGAAACTTCCTTGCAGTCCGATGGTGAAGCTGGTACAAGAACGGACGTGTTGCGACGACCGATACCAATGCCACTTGAGGAGAGCCGATCGAAGAGGGAGGGTCAAAAGCCAATCCAAGCGCAAGTGCAGAAAATTCAGTTTTTAGCAGGAATGAGATAGGCCGATGGAAGGAAAAATGCGACTGTCGTTCGGGATGGAAGCCCGCCAGCAGCAGGTCCAAAAACTGGCTCCGCGCATGATCCAGTCGATGGAAATCCTCCAGTTGCCAATCCAAGCCCTGCAAGAGCGGGTTGAACAGGAAATCATCGAGAACCCGATTTTGGAGCTGGCAGAGGGGGACGAGCAGCTCCCGGACGCGCTGGCGGAACCAGAGCCACAGACGGCAGCCGATGGGGACCAGGAATTGGTGGTCCGCGACGACCAGTCCAATGTCGACGACTTCGAACGACTGGCGAACATGGATTCGGAAATGCCCGACCAGTTCGACGATTTTCGCCCCTCAGCGTCACGCATCCAGCAAATCAGTGATCAACAACACGACCTGATGGCCAATGCTGTCAGTCGACAGGAGTCGTTGAACGATCATCTCCTGCATCAGTTATCCGAAATGGTATTGGACTCGGACATCGAGTCGTTTGCCGAGCGGATCATTAGCACGCTGAGCGCGGCCGACGGGGGTTACTTTCGAGGCACGCTGGAGGACCTAATCCCCCGTGACTCGGAGATCCCTCTCAAAATCGCTGAAGAAGCCCTTCGCGTGGTCCAGTCACTCGATCCACCCGGCATCGCCGCTCGCGACCTCAAGGAATGCCTGCTGCAACAGATACCCGACGACCATGATCTGGCGATTCCGATGAGGCGACTGATCTCCGATCACTTAGAGGATCTGGCCGAAAACCGTCTGCCGGCGATCCAAAAAAGGACAGGCTATTCGCTGGAGACCATCCAGCAGGTTCGATCGGCTATCCATTTGCTGAATCCAAAGCCAGGTGCCGAATTCCTGGAAGACTTCGCGCCGACTGTAACTCCCGATGTCTACGTCGATCTGGATGAACACGGAAATTACGTCGCGAGACTGGAGGAAACGGGCACACCCCCACTGAGGATCAGCAATTACTATCGCAGTCGCCTGAAGGATCCGACATCGACTCCAGAAGAACTAGAGTACATCAAACGAAAGATTCATGGAGCCCAGTGGTTGATCGACGCGATTCAGCAACGGCGAAACACCATCCTGCGAGTCACCCAGGCGATCGTCAACCATCAGCGACGATTTCTAGAAGAGGGACCGGAGGCGATCGAACCATTGAAGATGCAGCAGATCGCTGATGCGGTCCAAGTCCATGTGACGACGGTTAGCCGAGCTGTCGATGACAAGTGGGTCCAGACGCCTCGCGGCATCTATCCGCTCAAGCGATTCTTCGTCGGGGGCACGCGCACGGACGATGGGGAAGATGTGGCGTGGGATGCGATCCGAATCAAGCTCCAGGAAATCATCGATAAAGAAGACAAGAAAAATCCACTAAGCGACGATGAGATCATGGCCTCCCTGCAGCGGGATGGACTCAACGTCGCTCGACGCACCATCACCAAGTACCGCAAGAAGATGGGAATCCCAAGCAGCCGCCAGCGGCGAGACTGGACGAAGCGCACAGCGACCAAGGATCCCGACTGATTCTTCCGATTTGCATCCACTTCCACTGGCCAAGATCCACGTCAAGTCGCAGAGGTTAGGATGTGGTCCATCAATCCAATTCCGTTGGTTTGCCATGTTCCATTGTCAGCCTGTTGTTGCATCGATCCAATCCCGCTTCGCGACCCTTGGCGGCCGAGACAGATGCCCTGTCGGAACGCGGAATTGGAACCAGTTACGGTCCGCGCTCCAGGGAAAAGGTAGGGGAAAGATTCGCAATCATCGTCTGCGACTTGCCAGTTCTGCTACGATGCCCAACCGCAGGCGTTTTTTATGCCTGGGGTCGATTTCGTCGGTGCCTCCCTTTTTTGAGGGCC
>JBJSWM010000678.1:0-1441 GCA_046085865.1 Pirellulaceae bacterium | reverse complement strand
CATGCTCCCTTTCACTATAAGGGACGGCGACTGTCGAATGTATCCAGAAATCCCGTTTTCCCGTGCCGAAAATGCAGTTTCCAACGATGATTTTCTGCCGCTGGAGCTGCCGACAGCGAGGGCGCCGGGGTCTCTCTGATCTCGGAAACATGCCCTAAAAGAGAAACGGCCCGCCATCGATCGGCGGGCCGCAAATTCAAGTGACTGAGGTGAGCCGTTTCGATCAGGTTCCGTTCCAGCACCATGCGGGGGTGGAGGGGAACTTGGGTCGCTGCCGGGAAAGCTCGGTGGCAACCGCTTCGTTGGCGACGACCGTCCAGGCATCGACGTAGACACCGCCGCTAGTGGAAACCACCCAACCGCCACTCGTCTGGACGAAGCTGCACTGAGGCGGCAGTTGCTTGGGGACCCCCAAGCTGGCCGAATCTACTGAGCGGCGACTATCTTTGAGGTCACGCAATTCAAATCCCGCCAACTGCTCAAGGCCCTTCGCATCGATTAGCGCGGCAACGACGCACAGATCAATCACATTGCGCAGTTCCCCAAAAATCGGATCCTGGATCGACAGTTCGTCCAGCTTCTCAGTGAACAGATCGGCCCATTTCTGAGCGATGCTGCCCTGTTTTCCGGTCTGCTTGCGGGTCCCTTGGGCATCGACGAACTCTTCTTCAGTCAACGTCTTGATACCGCGTCCGCGAAGGTGCCAGCTGAGCCCATCGTCCGAGCGTTCGATGGCGTCGTAATCGCACGCCATCCACCATCGCGACTGCTGGTAGGCATTGGGACGATTGCGAATCATCTCCAAATAACTGGGTAGGTTCTTCACGGGAGCCTCAGCCAGATCCATGCCGTACCGCTTCATCTGGTAATCGGCAGCAACCAACACGCGAGCCATATGGCTGTCGGCGGGGACCCCCTTCAGTTCGACCGTCTGTGGACCAAAGGCGTCTCGCATCGCGGGTTCCATTTGCTTAGGGTTCTGCCCCGGGGCCAACGAAACGTTTTTCAGGAGGTTCTGAAGTCGTTGAATCCCTTCGGAAGTAGGATCGATCGAGACCGATATGCCTTCCTTTTTCGATGCTTCCGTGGTGCGGAGTGCAACCAAGAGGTCATCCAGATAAAGAACCGGTCGGCCGGACCGTTGCCCGACGACCGATCCTTGTTCGGAAATCGTCCACGGTTCGGCTGGGCCACCAATCACAATATCATTCAGCTCGGGATAAACAAAAACGTACTCAACTCGCGTCAGTCCACCCAAGAAAAGCATCTCTTCCGGAATCGGACGATCTGCCTTCTTGAGTTCGGTGATCTGCCGCTGCAGTTCCTTCATAGAGATCCAGCGTTGGTCTGTGGGCTGGCGGAAGTCCGCCTGCGGTCCACGCACCAACTGCCGCATTGATTGCAGCATCTCCTGTCGATCGGCGATCTCCGCATTGCGCAC
>JBJSWM010000677.1:0-7403 GCA_046085865.1 Pirellulaceae bacterium | reverse complement strand
TTCCAGACTCGAACCGTGGAAGGCGATCTCTGACGGTTTTTTCTCCCTGGGGAGCCCGTCCATTGGAACATCCCTTCTTACTTCGGGGAGTCATTTTGAGCCAGCGTCATGGGGCGCAGTGGTGCGGTTGGCCTTTCGCTGGCCGTTGGTCCTCTTGAATTCGGGGAGCGTAGGGGAAGGGATTGGTGACGGACGAAGGTTTGCTGTCCAGAGACCTAAGCGGCGAGGCAGGGGAAGATGGCCAGGAAAGAGATGATCAAGTCGATCTCCCTGAAGACGGGGTTACCGCAACCCCAGATCAAGCAGATCGTAGAGACGACACTGGATGCCATCATTCAAACGCTGATCACCGAAGGGCGGGTGGAGCTGCGGAACTTTGGTATCTTTCAGGTTCGGTCCCGCGCCGCCAGAAGTGCTAGAAATCCGAAGACGGGAGAGAAAGTGGAAGTGCCCCAGCGGCTAGGGGTGATGTTCAAGGCAGGCAAGGAGATGGAAGAGCGAGTGGCTCAGATCGACTTGGCCAAGCTAGCAAACTGGCAGCTGGACTCCGATGAGGATCGATCGGAGAAAAACCTCGAGGAAGTTGAGGATCCGGTAAAGGATGACGGATAAAACAGCCGAAATCATCGATCAGGTTGTAGCGACAACCGGAAATGACGGTCAGGCGATCACGGAGGATTTGCCATGCGGCGGTGGATGCGAGCGTTGGTTCTTGCGTGTGGGGTTTCGACCTTCACCGGCTGTATCATCCCGATCTATTCGGCGCTGCCCCAGCGGCGAGCCGAACAGCTGATCTACACCTCCGAAAATCTTCGCATGCTGGTCCAAGAGTGGGAACGATTTTGGTTTCTGGATCAGCCAGACCACATGTCGCCCTACCGGGTGCATGGCGGGGTGATCTGAATCCACAGGGAGCTTCTGGTCGTTGGCTAAAGCAGTATCGCTCGCCAACCATCGTTCCCGATCCTCAGGCATGGATGGGGAGATGTTCTCATCACAAGCAGGCTGGTGCTTCAGGGTGCGTGCGAGCAACCTGAGATGCGTCAGCCTTTTTGTATTGGTGGCTTTCGGCGATTCTGTCGATCCGATCCGTCGGCCCTACGTAGTGGACGGAATGAAGTCTTATGGGCAAGGGCAACCGATGCAAGCCTGGGGATAGTTCTCACCCTTCTCTTGGAAGAGGGGCGAGGAACGAGCGGGGATGGCCTTATCTTTCAGCTCCATCCATCCCAGACGATACTTCCCCAACGGTTGAATCCTGTGTCCCCCTAGGCGCTTCGTCGTTCCTCAGTGAGCCTCCCTGAGGGAGGGTGACTGGGTGCTGTGGCCACCGGCATTTCTTGAGTCGCGGTGATGAAGCGATCGTAGCCCATACACATCCCGGATGGACCCACAATAGGCCCTGATGGACCTTTTTGTTTGGTGGCCATTCGGCGATTTTGGTCGAGGTTTTCCTTCGTATCTGGCGGGAAGGTGGATGCAGAATTGAGGGAGCGGGACGGAAGCTGTGGGCCTAGTGGTTCCGCGCGGCCATCAACACGCCCAAGCATTCGGTGCTGCGATTTCTGCTCGGGTCACCTTGACCGGCGCCTGTTTGGTGATAAACCAGAGGCTCTCTAGTAGCCGATCTCATGGCGACGGGAACCGTAAGGAAGCTGTTGACACTTGGAAAGGGAAACCATGGCAGAGACCGTGCCGGGGAAAGTGGGCCATGCATTGATCAGTGTCAGCGACAAACGAGGGCTGGACTCGTTTGCCCGTCGCTTGCACCAACTGGGCATTGTGCTGTACAGCACCGGAGGCACGCGCAGTTTTCTGGAGTCCAACGGAATTCCTGTCTTGGATATCGCCTCATACACCGGATTTCCGGAAGTGATGGATGGTCGTCTGAAGACGCTCCATCCAAAAATCTTCGGCGGCATTCTGGCGCGACGGGACCGCTCGGGCGATCAATCCGTGATGGACGAGCACCAGATCGTTCCTTTCGACTTGGTGGTAGTGAATCTTTATCCCTTTCAGGAAACAGTGGCTCGCCAAGGAGTCACCGTAGGTGAGGCGATCGAGCAGATCGACATTGGGGGCCCTAGCTTGCTGCGGGCGGCAGCAAAGAATCATGCGTGGGTCAGCGTGCTGACTGATCCATCGGATTACGACCAAGTGGCGGGTGAGTTGGAGCAGCATGGGGTGGTGGCATTTGAGACGCGGCGTCGGCTTGCGGGACGATGTTTTACGCACACCGCAGCGTACGATGCCGCGATCGCGGAGTACTTTAGGGGCTTGGAACGGACGGCTGGGGAAGTGGGCGGGAAGGCGGAGGGCCAATGGCCTGAGACGATGGATCTGTCGCTGCAACGGGTGGCGGAGCTGCGGTATGGGGAGAACCCACATCAGCCGGCTGCTGTCTATCGGTTGGGTTCGATCCCAGGGGCGCTGGTCGATGCCAAACAGCTTCATGGGAAGGAGCTCAGCTACAACAATCTGCTCGATCTGGAAAGCGCTTTATCGATCTCGCATGGCTTCGCTCAGCCAGCAGCGGTCGTCATCAAGCACAACAATCCCTGTGGAGCTGCGGTGGGGCATAAGCTGTATTGGGCTTGTCGCAAGGCGTTTGCAGGGGACCCAGTTAGTGCGTTTGGCGGTATCGTAGGGCTGAACCGCATGGTCGACGCGCAGACCGCTCAGTTCCTTTGCGAGCCAGGGCTGTTTGTGGAGGCGGTTGTCGCCCCGGAGTTCTCTAGGGAGGCGCTGGAAATCCTGACGACCAAGCCAAAGTGGCGCGATAGCGTACGGCTGATGGCGACCGGGAACTGGACGCAGCATCAAAAGGAGATCGAGTATCGGTTCCTTCGCGGTGGTGTCTTGGTGCAGCATGCGGACCGGGGCAATTCCGATCCATCTCAGTGGCGCGCAGTGACCGAGGTACCGATGGCCGATGAATTGATGGAAGATATCTCGTTCGCTTGGGAGATGGTGCGGCATGTCAAGAGCAATGCGATTGTTCTGGCTACCGATGCCTCCTTGGTGGGTGTTGGCGCGGGGCAGATGAGCCGCGTGGACAGTGTGGACATTGCGATTCAGAAGGCGGGAGAGAGGTCGCGAGGCAGTGTGCTGGCGTCGGACGCCTTTTTTCCTTTTCCCGATTCGATCGATAAAGCTGCTGCGGCAGGGGTTGTCGCCATCGTTCAACCAGGTGGATCGCGGAAAGACGAGGAAGTCATCGCTGCCTGCAATCGACATCGTATCCCGATGCTCTTCACTGGCCAGCGACACTTCAAGCACTGATCGACAAACTGGCGGGCCCTGGCGTCGGTAGATGGGTGCGGGTGGACGGAGTCGGTTTCATGGGTTTGGTTCGTTGATGCGGGAGCGATCTATGGCGACCATTCTGGAACGAATTGTCCAGACCAAGCAGCAGGAGATCGCCGATGCCATGCGCCGGTGCCCATTGAGGGAACTGCAACATCGAGCGGCATCGATGCCACCAACCCGTGACTGGACTGGTGCGCTGGCGCGTCGGGATCGGATCGGTTTGATTGCGGAAGTCAAACGCGCCAGTCCCAGCAAAGGGGTGCTGCGAGTCGATTTTGACCCCGTCGCGATCGCTCGCGCTTATGTCGAGGGGGGCGCCGATGCGCTGAGTGTGCTGACGGATCGCGACTACTTTCAGGGGGCGCTAGAGTATCTGGAGGCGATTCGAGCCGCTGTCGAGATTCCGCTGCTGAGGAAAGATTTTCTGATCGACCCCTATCAGGTTTTCGAAGCCAGAGCCGCAGGGGCCGACGCCGTTCTTCTGATCGCCGAGTGCCTTAGTCCAAGTCAGATGATCGAATTGCGGCAGTGTGCTGTGGAGTGCGGAATGGAAACGTTGATCGAACTGTACGATCCTCGCCATCTGCCCGCGGTGCTGGAGACGGGGACTCGCTGGGTGGGAGTCAACAATCGGGATCTACACACCTTTGAGGTCGATCTCCAGCGTGCGGTGCGTTTGCGGCCCCAGGTGCCCGAAGGGCGGTATCTGGTTGCAGAAAGTGGCATCCGCGATGCACAGGATGCCACGCTTCTTTGGGGGCATGGTGTGCAGGCGATCTTGGTTGGAGAATCGCTGATGCGGCAACCCGATATCGCGACTGCCGTGCGGCAGTTGCTGGGTCGCGGCGACAAACTCTGATCCATCCAGCGATCAGGAAACGCTCCAAGGCATCCTGCAGATGCCCCACTGTCCATGGTTTTCGTCGACCCATACCTCTAGCCAATGCAGTGGATGCGGAGTGCGGGGCACCAAGGTTTCGAGCATTTGAGTGCCAATCCATCCAGCGATCTCCTCGGCCGTCGTGTTGACCACCGGGAGGATCATGCAGTCTTCGGTCGGGAAAATCCATCGCTTGTTGCGGAACCGCGTGACCACTTCATCCCCCTCGCGGCTTACATGGATCTCCGGATGTTTGGCCGGGAGGATCACATGGTGATCCAGTTGCTTGACGATTCCGGCGAGCGTGTCGCGAAAGGCGATGAAATCGACAACATAGCGATTCTCATCCAGCGGCCCTTCCACCTCGGCGCGGACCCCGTAATTGTGGCCGTGCAGGCACTCGCAGATATCACCTGCGAAGGTGATGAAGTGAGCGGCGCTAAAGACCAACTGTTCTTTTTGAAGTTGGACGCGATAGGTGCGGTCCATCCGTTCATTCCTCTGGTTCACTGAATCGCCATATTTGCGGGAAGGGTAACTCACTGGCTTTAGGGTAGCAGGCTGACCAGAGTCTCCCACCGCCGATTTGGTAGCATCATATCCTCCCCCCTTCGCCAGCCAAGACCGATCGGTCGCTGGCAGCGGCGCCACGGATTCGACCGGCCGTCTGGTCGAATAGCGAGAGAGCGTAGAAGCGCTGTGGGCGATGGAGATTGCTGTCCACCGCCCACAGGGACTTGCCGAGCCTGCTGAAGGATCGATTCCGACTTAGCGGACCAGGAAATCGATCGGCTTCAACCGCTGGTTTTTGAAGTGATCGCCAGGATGGAAGCCATAGAAGGTCGGTTCGTACTTCCCTTCAATCTCCACATCGCTCTTGGCGGGAATCGCATCTTCCAATCCGGTGGCCCAGTAGCATGCGTTGACGACCAGTCGCCGGAGTCCTTCGTTGGCCAGGTCGACCGAAGCGCCCATGGTGGTGCAGAAGACCCGATTGGAGTTGCCATTGTCGCGAGGGATCACGCGGGTCCAGGCCAGCGGCATCATCGGATCGTTTTTGTTCCCTTCGACTGGCGGGTCGGTTGGGTTCATGCCGGTGAGCACCTGTCCCAGGAGCAACACCTGGGCGTCTTGTGGCAGATGAGTGATCCCATAGACATCCGACGGACCAAAGACATTGTCGACTCCCTTCAGTAGCGAGGAATCGTCTGCACCAGGCGCCACGATGCCTCGTGTCGCTTCGACCTTGTGGTTCCCATGGTGGCTGACCCAAGTATCGCCGAGGATTTGTTGGCCGAACCCGCCGGTCCATTTGCCGCTGTTAAAACTCCAGTCCTTGTAGGGGCTTTCGGAGTCACCAGGGTAGTTGAACGCGTGGGTAGCGGTCCGCAGTCCGATCACGGCGCCTCCGCGTTCTACGAAATCGACGATGGGTTTCATCTGCCAGTCGGGCAGGTGACGGAAGCGGGTCGCGATGATCATCAAATCGGCGTCATCCAGCAGGTGGGTGCCTGGAATGTTACGGCCATAATTCGGATCGACCGTTCCTGTTTCCGGGTGGATCGGGAAGAGGACGCTGCACTGGAATCCGTGCTTCTTCGAAAGGAGATCGGCCAGCATGGGAAGCGATTCTTCGCTGCGGTATTCTTCATCACCAGCGATCAAAACCACCTTCTTTCCGTGGCCGGCTCCTTGGCCTGCGGGGAAGGTCAGCCAGGGATCGATTTCTTCGCGCAGGGGGCGGATCCAGATGTTCCGAAATCGTACTGGGTCTCCGTGATCCTGAAGCAGCAAGGGGCCCTTGGGAGGGTGAGCCACGTAGGGGGCGATCTGCTGGTGGGCCATCTGTCCGATCATCTCGGTGGCGTGCTGGACGAGGACTCCATTGTGAAAGACGGTGACTTTGGCAGGGCGAGCCAGTTTGTCGCCATCAAAGCGAGGCGCTTCGAAGATGATGTCATAGACTTGCCATTGCCCAGGGGCACGCATCGCGTTGACCTGGGGAGGAAACTGGCCGTAGATCGATGCGGCTTGGCCGTCAGCGTAGGTGTCGCTTTGGAAGGAGTCGAGAACCTGCACCTCATAGCGTCCCATGAAGATCACGCCGCTATTGCCGCGCCCCTGCCCTTCCCCACGGGGTGGTTCGGGGGCGGACCATTCCAAGTGCAGTTGCACATCGCCGAAGGATTCCTTCGTTTCGATCGATCCGGAACCTCCTTGAGCCACCATCGCTCCCTGGTCCACCTTCCAACCGGCAGGCTGGTCGGTTCCAGCTTTTCGCCAAGCATCCAGTTGCGTGCCATCGAAGAGAACCGTGGCATCCGAAGGAGGAGATCCAGGCTGTTCTCCGGGAGCCACCACGGCGGGCCGTGGGCGGTACTTGTCATGGACTCGCCACATCTGGTTGGGAAGTTGCGGGGTGTCGGTGTAGCCCTGCCCTACCTTGGGCGGTTCCTGGGCGAGAATCGCCAAATCGGTCATTCCAGAGACAAAGCTTGCCGCCAGGAGGAGGCCTGTCGAGGCCAGCAGCCTAGCGGATTGGCAGGGGGGGAATCTTCGCATGAGAGGGTCGCCCTTCAGGAGATCTTGCTGAGAGAAGGCCGGTGGGGCTCCCCGAGGGTCCAACAACCATCCAGCCTGACCATCGTCAGTGTACCTGGGTTCGTCCTCTTTTTGTCCCCCGCATAGCCAGGGACAGCGGAAGGAATCGAAACCTATCGTTGCCAATCCGATATCTGAGGCCGAGGTCTGGGGTGGACGATGCGGTCCGGTCGAGAGATAGTAAAGAGGAGTGGCGAGAGGGGCTGATCGTGACCGCGCGTGGCCTTCCGCCGGAAGTTCTTTGGAATGAGAAGGGACCGAGCATGGCCAGCGAAGAATCGATCGGCGGTGGCCTGGATATCGAAGGAATCGAGGCCACCGGCCTGGGCGCGGTCACTGTTTCGATGAGTCCCTTGGAGCGGTTTGAGGAGTACTTGCAGAGTCGTGGCTTGCGGAATACCGATCAGAGGCGTTTTTTGGTGGAGCGGGTGTTCAGTCAACACGAGCACTTTGATGCCGATCAACTGATCGACCAGTTGCCACGCAAGGGCCACCCCAATTATGTCTCTCGTCCGACGGTTTACCGGACGCTGAAGGAGTTCGTTGACGCTGGTCTGCTTCGTAGCTTTGAGCTAAATGGCCGTGCGATCTACGAGCATGACTACGGGTATCC
>JBJSWM010000676.1:0-994 GCA_046085865.1 Pirellulaceae bacterium | reverse complement strand
GTCGGCCGAGACGTGGAACCGGATTCCAGCGTCCAATCCTGACAATCGCGGGAATGCTAGCAGGGTCTTTATCGGAAGCGGAAATCGAACTTTCCCATCGCCCATCTGCCGTAGCCACCGCCGCCCGGCGGTGGAATTCTGCGCAGGAAGTCTCATTCGCTCATCCACCATCTGGCTATTGGTGGCTACGAAGAGTTTTGGATTTAGGCTTCCGCGTCGGACCAGCACGGAATGACTGGGGTGTCGGCGAACACCGCAGGGCTTTGAGCGATCGAGAGTCTGCTAGGCATTCTTTGCAAAACCCGATTAAAATAATCGGCCGCTACCTGCCAACCGTCTGAAGATCGGTCGATCAGCTGCGAATCCCAGTAGAGCCGGTCCCAGTGGGGGCGGGCCTTTGTGGCGTGAACCAGCGTTTGACGCCACAGTTCCCAGTGGCTTTGCATGCTTTGCAGTTCCAGCTCGTTGGCTGTTTGCCGCTGGTGGATCACTCGGTGAACATTTTCTTCCAGGGTCGGAACGTCGTCCGCGACTGAGGGCTTGATCCGGACCAGGGCTTCCAGTCGACCATTCGCTGCGGCCCATTTGGAACCTTGCCAAAAGGCGCGTCGGAGATAGCCATCCCGATTGAACTGAAAGACGGAATCGGTGCCCAGGTAGATGCTGATCGGTCCTTCCTGGCGTTCCCCCAGCAGCACCCAGCCAACTGGATGTTCCAGTGCAAGCAATCCACGACGCGGGTATGCAGTCGTTTCCTTGAGAAGATCTTGGCGGTCAGCTTCCAGTTTTGCCATCGGGCAGCTCCCTCGACTTTGACGATTGTGCTGGAATTTCTGTTTTTAGCGGTTCTGCCGGATCGATAGTCTGGATGGCGACCACCGCTGATGGAATGGCCCAGGAGTCATTTCGTGGGTACGCCTTTCTGGTTTGAAACAGGGGGAGCGACGATGGGTTTTTGGAAGAACAGCGGTTGGTTGTTGGTTGGTTTGATCTC
>JBJSWM010000675.1:0-3286 GCA_046085865.1 Pirellulaceae bacterium | reverse complement strand
CCAGCTGGATGATTCTCTGTGACTCCGTGCCTCTGTGAGATTCTCTCGTCCGGCAATGCCCATTTGGCTTTCACGGAGGCACCAAGGCACGGGGAGGGGACTTGGGATTTCCTGAACCCAATCCAGCTGGATGATTCTCTGTGACTCCGTGCATCGGTGAGATTCTCTAGTCCGGCAATTCCCATTTGGCTCTCACGGAGGCACCAAGGCACGGAGGAGGGATATGGGGTCGTCTAAGTATCCTGCCATCGCAGGCCGACTTGGTTCCAAGAACCTGCGCGAACCTCTCGCTTGGAAACGCTGTCTTGTTCCTCGGTAGGCCCGGAATCGCTCTCACATCGGTGGGGCTTCCGGTGGCGATGGAGCCGACCACTTCAGGGAAGGTGTTCGGCTGTTTTAGGGGCGGCAATTGGCAGATAAGTGAGCTGGACGATGGGAAGAGAGCAGGACGCGAGTGGACAGGAGTGGATTGTCCCAACGGGAGAGGCCACCGGGATCATTCCCGTTGGAGAGGATCTGGAGCCGATCCAGGTGATCGGCAACGATTCGATTCGCCAGTCCTTTGGCGCGCAGTGCCTGCAGCAGGCAGTCAACTCGCGCTTGGCACCGGGCGTCACCAAGGTGGTGCTGAACCCCGATGCGCACCTGGGCTATGGAGCCCCGGTGGGCTGCGTGATGGTTGCTCCTGACCATATCTATCCGGGTCCTGTCGGGGTCGACATCAAATGCTCGATGAGCCTCTTGCAGACCGATTTACCGGAGTCGGAGTTGATCGATCGCAAGCCGCGTAAGGAGTTGATGCGAGCTATTTTGCAGCGCATTCCTACAGGACCGGGCAAGGGGCAGCGGAGCGTTCCCAAGAGCCGGTTGGTGGATGAGCGATTGGGTCGGGAGGTGGTGGTGCAGGGGGCCAGCCGCAATGTGCTGCGTCGACTGGGGATTCCTGGCGACTGGGCCGATCGATGCGAAGATGCGCGGCACTATGGCCCTGCCCATTCAGAAGACCAGCTGGCGCACCGACTGGAGTATGGGCTTCGCGATGCATTCCGGGATAAATTTCCTGAGAAGTGCAGCCAGCTGGGTTCTTACGGCGGCGGCAACCATTTCGGCGAGTGCGAGATCGTGCGACTGGCGGATCCCCAGCGCGATCAGCAGATCGCAGAAGTCTTCGGACTGCGCGATGGGTGCGTTGCATTTCTTTCGCACTGCGGATCGCGCGGCTTGGGGCACGGTCTGGCGATGAACCAGTTCCATTTGCTTCAGGATCGATTTCGCAAGCTGGGTCGAGCCTTTCCGGCGGGGGATCGGCAATTGGTCTATGCCGAAATCGGCACGCCAGAGGCCGAGGCGTACTTGTGCGACATGGCGATGGGCGCCAACTACGCCACCGTCAATCATCTGCTGATCAACAGCCTAGTGCTGGATGCCTTCCAGCAGGTTTTTCCAGGAGTGCGAGGTGAGCTGGTCTACTTCATCAGCCACAATATCGCGCGGCGCGAAGAAGTCGATGGACAATTGGCATGGGTGCATCGCAAAGGAGCGACAAGGGCCTTTCCTGCAGGGCATCCCGATCTGGCCAGGACTCCGTTTGCCCAGACTGGACATCCAATCCTGCTTCCCGGAAATCCGCGTGATGGATCGGCAATCATGGTGGGGCTTCCCGGTGCGGCTCAAAGCTGTTACAGCATCAACCATGGTGCCGGGAGGGCGATGAGCCGCACGATGGCCAAGAAGACACTGCGTCAGGAAGTCATCGACCAGAGCATGGAGCGGTCGGACATTCTTAGCAACTGCCGTTTCTATCCGATCGACGAAGCCCCAGAAGCCTACAAGTCGTTCCCCGAAGTGCTTCGGAGTGTCGAACAGGCAGGCTTGGCACGGACGGTTGCCAAGCTGGAGGCTCGCTTTGTCCTCAAAGATGGGGCTCCCGCCGACGACTAAACCGCCTCGACTGCGTGGATGAACCCTTTCCAGCATTCGATCGCGCTGCTCTTGGTGACGAGGCGCCGCGCACGTCCCCGGCGAAGTACCAGCATTCCGACGACAGTGATCGCAAGGGTCGATGGCTCTGGAACAACGTACAGCTGCGAATCCGTCGATGTGAACGAGATGGGGTCTCCCAAATCCGACGACAGACTGGTTCCTGCAACGCCAAAGCGAACCCAGATGAATTCATCGGACTGCAGATCGACACTGTAGGTCACACGGCCCAGCGTGTACGTGTCACCAGGATTGAGCACGGTGGGGGCAGGTGGAGGCGGCAGCGTCACCGGATCGGACGCCACAAACATCGTATTGGGAAAAGGGTCGAGGGAAAAAAGATCAGCCGGAGGGCTTGGAGGATTGTAAGCGCCAAAAATATAGGTCGCCGCAGGCGTACGCTCGACTCCCGTGAACAACAATCCGACAATCGGATCGACTTCTAGTTGAAACGAAAAATACTGGATGCTGACAGCCGGGCCAGCGACAGAGTTTCGAATCATGATGTCGAATGTATTGCCTGCGGTGCCGTACGAGGGATTCTGAGGTGAGAAATTCCCCAGAAATAGCTCGACGGCCGCATCCGCGCGGCGATCCATTCCTGGCAGCATGATCAAAACCATCATGGCGATAATACCGTGGATCATCCTAACAATAGGTCTTCGATGCTTCAGATCCAACATGTTCGATTTTCCTTGGGATATCAAAGTTAGAAATCTTGAATCGCTGAAACTCGCCGTCGCAACCGGTCAGGCGGGAATACGCGTTCCACTAGAGAAGCCTGCGGTCGCCATTACAGCTTGCGACCGACGCGAGACCTAGCGATTTGATAATCGTAGATATCAATGCCGCCGCTTCCGTTGACATCAGCGAAAACGGCCATTGCACCGGGCGTCGTGATGTTGATGCTCACGGCCGCCATATCGGAAGAATTGACAATGCGATCGCCGTTAACGTCACCGTACAAAACGCTGAAGGCTCGCGAGAAATCCGTCCCATTACCGACTCCACCCTGGAGCGAATTCCCGAGTGGATCTTTGATCGCATGGGTCGTTGTACCCAACAACTTGGTCGCGTAATTGAGATCTGCCAGGGTCGAGAAAGTCCAGACGAGCGTATTCGAATTCAATCCCGAAAAACCGGTGGCACTCAATCCTGTCAGGCTGGATGACGTGGCCTGACCGATCGATTCATTGAACAGAACTTTGACTCCCTTCACCTGCCATGGAAGAACCGAGCGCCCAGAAGGGAGAGCAGCTAGGTTGTACTCGAGATTATTAACGCCGTAAATCACAGAGTAGCTGAC
>JBJSWM010000674.1:0-4799 GCA_046085865.1 Pirellulaceae bacterium | reverse complement strand
GGAGGTGCGATGCGGGAACAGGTGACAGCGTTTCTTCGATACCTCGATCTGGAAAAGAGCGCATCGGACCACACGATCAAAAGTTATCGTGAGGATTTGTTCGACCTCTCGGATTTTCTCGCGCAGCGTTTGGGGGAGCCGGTCGATCCGGATCGCGTCGGGCCCCAAGACCTTCGCGCCTACGTGGCGACGCTTCATGAAGCGGGTTACGCCCGGACCAGCATCGCTCGTAAATTGGCGTCGCTCCGAAGCTTCTATCGTTATGCACAGCGCCAGGGTTTTGCCAGCAGCAATCCAGCCAAGCCGCTGAGGAACCCTCGTCAAGCTCGCACTTTGCCCCATGTGCTCAGCGATCAGGAGGTGGCCAAGCTGCTGTCGACGCCAACCGGCCAACAGCCACTGGCTCTTCGAGATCGCGCTATCTTAGAAACGATGTACTCGGCGGGGCTGCGCGTCAGTGAGGTGGTTGGGTTGAACGACCGGGATTTGGATCTGGTTTCAGGAACGGTTCGTGTTCGCGGCAAGGGGAAGAAGGAGCGATTGGGAGCGATTGGGAGTTACGCGGTAGAGGCGTTGGAGCGTTACTTGGCCAAGCGATTTCGCGAAGCGCAGGAGGGGCGTGCCAGTGAGGGGCCGTTGTTCGTGAATCGGTACGGCAGCCGACTTTCGGTCCGAAGTGTCGCCCGAATGCTCGACAAACACATCCTCCAAGCAGGCCTGGATGGCCGCACGACGCCGCACACGCTGCGCCACAGTTTCGCGACGCATCTGCTCGATCGCGGAGCCGATATTCGAAGTGTGCAGGAGCTTCTGGGGCACAAGAATCTGGTGACCACTCAGATTTATACCCACGTCAGCGCTGCGGTCCTTCGAGAGGCGTACCTCAAGGCTCACCCGCGAGCGCGCGGGGTGGGATGATTTCTTCTGGGGTTCGACCGTGCGCTGGGGTTCGGTAGGATGCGAGAGCGATGGAAGATTTTCGATCGGTCCGGTGCGATCAGAAGCGATGCCCGGGACGTGGGCCCAGCGGTGTTTGGGTGAGGATCTCCGGTCCATCCTCGGTCATCAGGATCGTGTGTTCGAATTGAGCCGACAGTCCACCATCGCGGGTGCGCACCGTCCAGTGATCGACTGGATCCAGCTTGGTGAAGCGGCTCTTCTCGTTGATCATCGGTTCAATCGTGAAGCAGAGACCAGGTAGCAGTCGCTCCTGCCGACTCTTGCGATCCGCCACGTGTGGGATGTTGGGGTACTGATGGAATCGACGACCCAACCCGTGACCGACATATTCGCGAACGACGGAAAACCCACGTTCATGAGCCAGGGCCACGACGGCATCCCCTATGTTGGAGATCGTGCAGCCTGGGTAGATTGCCTGGATCGCAGCGTGAAGACAATCGAATGCCGTCTGCGTCACCGCTCGTGCGGCATCGCTGACACGGCCCACCAAAAATGTCTCTGACTGGTCGCCATGCCAGCCGTCGACGATCGTGGTGATATCGACGTTGACGATATCCCCTTCCCGAAGTTGCTCCGGCGACGGTATGCCATGGCAGATCACATCGTTGATGCTGGTGCAGCAGCTCTTGGGATAGCCCAGGTATCCCAGAGTCGCCGGAGTGTGACCAGCCGCCAGAGTGAATTCGTGCACCCACTGATCGATCTGATCGGTGGTGACGCCCGGTAAAATCTGTGGGCGAAGGAAATCCATCAGCTTGGCGTTGAAGCGGCCAGCTTCCCGCATGCCATCTCGCTGCATCGGGGTTAACTGCAATTTGCGATCGTGTTGAAGCATGACCGTTGGGAAAAGATCAAAGGGAGATCGGACCGAAAAGGGTGGACGAAAGGATGTTCCGCATCGACCTGCAACAACCGAAAGATGGATGAAGGCAGGAAGGGGCGGCTTCCCGATCGACCCTCCTAATGTAGACAAATCGCTCGAAAATTCCTAGCGAACGGATCCAATTCGATCGCCGCAGGTCCCCACAGGCCATTCGTAGCAAGAACGGATGATCGGTTGGCTTTCGGAGGAACCAGTGGGCAGTGGACGGGCTGCGGTTTTCGCCAGCCGCAAAGTGACCTACAATCGGAAATCTGGATTGTTGCTAGTGCGAAGATGCGTCTGGATGGATGGAAACTCATGCCGCGTTACAACCCCGCTGTGATCGAGCCGAAGTGGCAAAACTATTGGGAGACAAACCAGACCTTTCGCACTCCAGATCTTCCTCTAGGAAAAAAACTCTATGTGCTCGATATGTTTCCCTACCCTAGCGGTGAAGGGTTGCACGTAGGCCATCCGGAGGGGTACACCGCCACCGACATCGTTTGCCGTTTTGCCCGAATGCGTGGCCAATCGGTGCTTCATCCGATGGGCTTTGATGCGTTCGGTCTGCCGGCCGAAGAGCACGCCATTCGGACCAACACATCTCCGAGGGTGAAAACTGAGGAGAACATCGCCAATTTCACGCGTCAGCTGAAAATGCTTGGATTCAGCTACGATTGGTCCCGAGTCCTGGCCACGACCGACAAGGACTACTTCCGCTGGACCCAGTGGATCTTCTCTCTGCTCTATGACACCTGGGTCGACCCACAGACCGGCAAGGGGCGACCGATTGCCGAGTTGCCGATTCCAGCTGACGTCGCGGCGGCAGGCGATCTAGCGGTAGAAAAGTATCAGGCAAAAAGGAGGTTGGCTTACCTGGACGAGGCATTGGTGAACTGGTGTCCCGCTCTAGGAACCGTGCTGGCCAACGAAGAGGTGATCGACGGGAAAAGCGAACGCGGGGGGCATCCGGTCCAGCGCATTGGGCTGCGGCAGTGGATGCTGCGCATCACCGCGTACGCAGATCGCCTGCTGGCTGACCTGGAGCATTTGGACTGGTCCTCCGGCATCAAGAAGTTGCAGAGCGACTGGATTGGCAAGAGTTCCGGAGCGGAGATCGATTTCTTCATCGGTTCCCCAGAACAATACCGCAAGTGGCAGCAGCGACGTCAAGATGGCGGCTGGAGCGAAGAGCCCGATTCCGAGTCGCTGCGCATCTACACCACGCGCCCGGATACGTTGTACGGAGCCACCTACATGGTGATCGCCCCCGAGCATCCCATGGTGGGCAAGCTGACGAGCGTGCAGCAAAAGCTGGTGGTGGAATCGTACTGTCAACAGGCTTCCTTCAAAAGCGACCGGGAACGCACGGAAGGGGAAAAAGCGAAAACGGGGGTCTTCACTGGGAGTTACGCCATCAACCCCGTGCACGGAGAACCGATCCCGATCTGGATCGCCGACTACGTGCTGGCCAGCTACGGAACGGGGGCCATCATGGCCGTTCCGGCTCACGATGATCGCGATTACGAATTCGCCAGATCCTATCAGCTTCCGATTCGCGTCGTGGTACGCCCGCAGCAGGGCGATGCTTCTCCAGAGGAGTGTTTTACGGGACTCGGGGTTGCCGTCGACAGCGGACCATTCACGGGAGTCGATTCCCAGACCGTCAAGCAGAAGATTACCCAGTCGCTTGCAGCGCAGGGATTGGGCCGTGCGGCGATCAACTTCAAGCTGCGAGATTGGCTTTTCAGCCGTCAGCGATTTTGGGGAGAACCCTTCCCGATCCTGCACGAACTGGATGCCCAGGGGCAACCGACGGGCCGGATGCGACTGGTGCCTGCCGATCAATTGCCAGTCGATCTTCCTGAACTCAGCGACTTCAAGCCAATTGGGAAACCGGAGCCACCGTTGGGGAAGGCGGGACCGGAATGGCTGGAGGTGGAACTGGATGGAAAGCGATACCGACGTGAGACCAACACGATGCCTCAGTGGGCCGGTTCGTGCTGGTACTATCTCAGGTTCATCGACCCGAAAAACCGAGAGGCTCCTGTCGACCCGGTCAAGGAGAAAGCCTGGATGCCGGTCGATCTTTATGTGGGGGGTGCTGAACACGCCGTCCTGCACCTGCTCTACAGTCGCTTTTGGCACAAAGTCCTCTACGATCGTGGCTATGTAAGCCACCCGGAACCGTTCCAGAAGCTGGTCAACCAGGGGATGATCCTGGGGGAGATTGAGTACACAGCCCTGCGCACGGCCGAGGGGCGATTTGTCAGTTACGGCCAATCGGTCAGGACCGAAGACGGCTGGAAGGAAGTGGGGACCGGTGTTCTGCTGGACTCGGTATCGGTTCAGGAGGAGCAGGTGCAGCGTCAGGGGGATCTCTTTGTTCTGAAGGAAGATCCGCTTGTCCGTGTCGACAGCCGGGCTCACAAGATGTCCAAGAGCCGTGGGAATGTTGTCAATCCCGATCAGATCGTCAAAGAATACGGCGCCGACGCGCTTCGGCTATACGAGATGTTCATGGGACCATTGGAAGCGACCAAACCATGGAGCATGTCGGGTGTCGGTGGGGTTCGAAGTTTTCTCGATCGCGCCTGGCGGATGATCGTCGATCCCAAAGAAGACCAGGTCCTTCTGTCCGAATCGGTTCAGGATGGGGAGCCGACCGAAGGGCAGATGCGGATGCTTCATGCGACCATAGCAGCCGTCACGCGCGACCTGGAGCAGATGGGGTTCAATACAGCCATCGCAAGACTGATGGAATTCGTCAACTTCTTTACCAAGAGGTGCATTGCATGCGCGCGGAGTTCTGGCCGAGGGGTACGATCCACCAGTGGGAGGATGGATGCAAAGGGCCTCCATCGCATCCACATTCTCCTCCACGATGGATGACCATTGGCCTTGCAAAACTAAAATGTGGATTTGGCATCCATCACTGTGGTCAGCGTGTCCATGACAAAATCGCGCTGCAATAGGG
>JBJSWM010000673.1:0-1565 GCA_046085865.1 Pirellulaceae bacterium | reverse complement strand
CTCCCGGGATGCCGTAGTGCTTCGCGAGAACCTCGTTGATAACCACCGCGTCGGCGGCAATCACGTCCGCGACGTGACGGTCGTTCATCAGTAGGTCTTCGAAAAACCGCACCGGCTCATCGGCCAACGCATCGCGCAATTCCGGCGTGAACTCAGGAAAGTGCGTCAGGCTGCGGCCGTGATTAGCGACAAAATCACGCACGCCTAACCAGCGGGCACCGAACTCCTCGGCCATGCCCCTCACTCGGCTGTCCTTCAACATCCGTCCTAATTGCACTTCCATGACTACATGGTCGTGGAGATTCGCCGCTATTGATCGCAACGGGTCATCAGGGATCGAATCCCAGAGGAGAAAGCTTAGGCGCGTCGCCAGTTCGTTACCCGAAACCGGCTGCCAGTGCTGACCGGGCGCGGGTTGTTCCGCTCGATACAGAAACCACGGCGACGACAGGACGCGAGCCAGTGCGGCGCGGAACGCAGGATCGTGCTTCACGCCTTCGGCACGGTCGGCATGGTAGGACGCGAGAATAGCCTCTTTCTCTTCAGGACCAAGTGGTCTCCGCCAGGCTCGGTCGGCGAAAGCCAGCAGCGCATCGAGGTGCCTCGGTTCCGCAGCAGCCTGAGCCGCCAGGAACTCTTTTTCCTCTCGCCTGATCTGTTCCTCGAACTCCTGGATATAAAAGAACATGATCCGCGCGCCGTCGTTCGGTTTGCGATAATACTGCACGAGTCCTTCGTACGCAGTTGGGGTAGCGAGCGCTTGCTCGCTGATAAATTCCAGTTCACTCCACAACCGGTCGATCTCCGCTCGGCCAACTTCGTCGAGCAGTAGCCGGCGCAGCGGTTCATCTTCGCGGCGGTAGAGGAACACGCTCCCCTGAGCGTCTCGCGGGATAATCGGCTGGAAAAGCACTGCGGGTGGAAACAGAGCGCGAAACTCATCGGCTGGTCGAGCTCGTTGGGCGGCGACGCGCGGATGCACGATCTCTGCGGCCAGAGGGTCGCCAGGCGTCGCTTTTGCGACGGGCTCGGCCAGATTCCCGCCACCACCTGTCGCAGCGATCAGAAACGCCTGGACCGAAGCGGTTTCCGGGCTCGCTTCATCCAGGCTGACATCCGCGCGAAGGAACCGAGGGAGTGTGAGTACCTTCTGCAATTCTGGTGACAGTGTCTTTAGGTCGATGACAACTTCGGCACCAGCCGCCGTAACCAACGCGGTTTTCGGTACCGCTCGGCCCAGTGGGTGCTGGCCGAATTTCAGCCCTGACGCTAACTCAATGGCCGCGCCCAGCTCTGGATGTTCAGCGAATACCAAGGGCGGTCCGTCTCCACCTTCTAGTCGCAGTCGGTCCCAAATGACGAACGTGTCGGTTTGAGCAGGTAGCGCAATCATGCGGAACAGCGTTTCGCGCGCGGCGCCTTCCACTCGTTCGCGAGCGACGATGCGACGCAGGTTCTGCCACGCGGGAAAACCATTGCCGACCGCGAGTGCCGCATTCCTCCCGTAGTTGCCCTGGAACAATTGTTCTTGGATCGCTTGGATGGTCGCCAAGACCGGCGCCGGA
>JBJSWM010000672.1:0-4407 GCA_046085865.1 Pirellulaceae bacterium | reverse complement strand
TCCGGGATGGACATCCTGGAGATCCGGGGCACCATCACTGGCGGGATTGATTTTGGTGGAGGCGCCGATGCCGACACCTTGGTTCTGACGGCGTCTGCGGCAGCAGGGTCGATCAGTTTTGAAGGGGATTCAGGAGCCGATACTTTCGTTCTGGATGGGCGAGTCACTGGGAACATCGATTTCGGTGGTGGCGCCGATGCGGATACGCTGCAGTTGAGTGCTTCGGCCGTTGCAGGATCGATCAGTTTTGAGGGAGATTCGGGCGCCGATATTTTTATCCTCCGAGGTACCGTCACTGGCGGGATTGATTTTGGTGGTGGGGCCGATGCGGATACGCTGTTGTTGACGACGACGGCTGCGGGTGGTTCGATCAGCTTTGAGGGGGATTCTGGTGCTGACACGCTGGAGCTTCGGGGAATCATCACGGGTGGGATCGATTTCGGTGGAGGAGCGGACGCCGATACGCTGGTGTTGACGGCGACGGCTGCTGCTGGTTCGATCAGCTTTGAAGGGGACTTCGATCCATTGGACCCCAACCCGCAAGGGGATTCGGGCGCCGACACCCTGATCATTCGTGGTACTGTTTTTGGCGATATTGATTTTGGAGGTGGTGCCGACGCAGATACGTTGCTTTTGACGGCGACGGCATCTGCAGGGAACATCGACTTTGAAGGGGATCAGGGAGATGATCGCTTTCAGAATCTGGCTCATGTCGATTCGATTCTGTTCCAGGGGGGAGACGGGAAGGATTCCTTCCGCAACGACGCATCGAATATCGCTTCGATCGTTTTCTATGGTTATGGTTCGCCGACTTATCCTGGTACCGACGACCTGGATCAAGATGACGTCTTTGCCAACTATGGGTCGGGCATTGCATCGCTGCAATTCTTTGGTGCGAAGGGGCGAGATGTTTTGATCTCCGATGGAGACGACATCGCATTGGTCTATTTCCGTGGTGGTTCTGATGCCGACACGTTGGTGCTGGATGGGCGTAACATCGGGCACATCGACTTTGGTGGCGGTGCCGATGCGGATACTTTGACTCTCACTGGATCGCGTTTCGGAGACATCGATTTTGAAGGGGATACGGCGTCGGAGACGGCTGGGGCGGACCGGTTCCTGAATCAGTCGACGGGGCTGTTGGATTCCAGTGGCAATCCGACCAGCTCCATTCGATTTGTCGGCCTGGGTGGTGAGGATATTTTCCGCAATGAAGGGGGCGATTGGGCCAGCGTCGTTTTCCTGGGAGGTACAGGTCAGGATCGTTTCCTCAACCAGGCAACTGGGCTGGATCAAGTCACCTTCGATGGTGGCGAGGATGCGGATTACTTCGAGAACGAAGCGGATGATTTGAGTAGTGTCGTGGTACTGGGTGGCGATGGGAATGACCTTGCCATCAACGACGGTCATCGCGTTTCGAATTTCATCTTTTTCGGTGGGCTGGGCAGCGACCAGTTGCTGAATACCGGCACCGATACATCCTCCTTCCTGATGGTAGATATCGGTGGAACGAACGTCATGGCCAATCGTGGTCTGCGCGCGGTGGGTTATCGGATGCAGGGCGGTAGTGAATCTGACGCAATGCTCAATTATGGCGCGGGTGCAAGCACCTGGGTGCTCTATGGGAATGCGGGGTCAGACCGTTTTATCAATGATCTTGGTGGATCAGGTGCCAGCGATCTTTCCTTGATCGATAGTGGAACGGTCGGTGCCATTCTGTGGCCTTATGCCGGATTGCCACCGACGACTTTGCCAGATGTACCCTTGGCTACAATCGATGGTGCAAAGGACGTTTTCGGCAACCGTGGTTCGGATGTTACCAATGTCGTTTTCTACGGCGGTGGCGGCAACGACTTCTTCCAGAACTCTGGGAGTGGGGTTTCCATCGTCACCTTCCATGGGGGCGCTGGGAACGATTCGGCGCTCAACGATTCTAACGGTTTCAGATTGACCGACTTCACATTCGAGGGAGGTGATGGTTCGGATGCATTCCAGAATGATGGGGCTGAAGCGACTAGCTTGACATTCTCTGGAGGCGCTGGAAACGACTCGCTTTACCAGAATGGAAACACCACGGGCACGATCCGTTTCCTAGCTGGAGACGGGAAAAATGTGTACGTCAACTGGGGTAGTGGTGGCCAAGTTCATTCGATGACGGGCGGGGCGGACGACGATCGCTTCCAGAACAATGCCGACACGATCGGTTTGCTGGAATTCCATGGAGGTGGCGGAACCGACGCGCTTCAAAATAACGGCAATGGGGTGCTAGTGATTTCGATGGTTGGCGGAGACGGCGACGATACGATTTTCAATAGCGGGAATGAGGTGGGATGGATCGATTTCGCCGGGGGAGCCGGGAATGACTCGCTGGTCAATGCAGGAAGTGCTTTGGGCGGAAATGCGCCTTCTGGGACTGCTTTGACTGGCGTGCGATTCCTTGGCGGCGACGGGGCGGATGTCCTGAGGACTCAAGGGGCAGGATTGAGCACCTTGGTGTTCGAAGGAGGAGCCGATGCCGATGGGCTGATTTACAACACCACGGACGGGGGCAGTATCCAATACACCGGTGGTTCGGGAGGTGACGGATTTGTCTTCCGAGGGAGCGGGCAGTCGATCGCGGTGGATCTGGGACTTGGAAATGACTCTTTTGCCTATGCAGGAGCGGCGCCTTACGGAGGTCCAGTTGCCTCGGTGCAATTGACGGGTGGAGCCGGAGACGATGATTACCGGTGGATAGGTGAGCCGAGGGGATGGGTGAAGATTGTGGAGGTGCCAGAGGCAGCGCCGGACGCCAGTCGAGATCGGCTTGATTTCTCGTCCTTCACAAAGAGCGGCGTTGTCTTTGACATGATGTCGGCCGCCAGTCAGCCGATCGCTCCAGGCTTCGTGATCCAGCTATCCGCCGATTCCCTCCAGGGATTTGAAACGATTGCTGGGTCGAGATTTGCAGATACCCTTCTTGGGAACGATCGCGACAACCGAATGGAAGGCGGACTTTATTCCACTCGCACCTACAGCCCTGCAGTTGCAAGTCGTAATGCCACGCAGTGGGTTCTGCTGGATTTCGCGTCGAAAACCGATGCGTCGAAAGAGTTTACCTATGAAGCTGCCGATCAGGCGGCGGTGATCGATGGATTGAAGCGATCGTACTATGGGCTGAAGCCAGACGGTAGCATTCGGGAGTCCAGCGATCCAGATCGTTGGTTTGATGTGCGATTCACTACCAGCGTGGGTGAGATTCCTTCGGGAGTCGACTTCGTGACGATCTATTTCAACGAGACGCCTCCTAATGGAAGTCCTGGCGGGCTAGCCAGTGAGATCGATCTGGGGAACATCAACCTGGGTGGCCAGGCAGTGGTCCAGGTCCATGGGCTGCTGGGAGGGACGGTGCTGGCACCGCGACTGTCTGTGAGTGCAACGGAGATCTCTGGCGATTTCCTCAATCCGTCCGCTGATGGGCATTTGACGTATGGGCAACGAAATCCGGACAACAGTGTTGAGAATTTCATTGCCCTATCGATCAAGATCGCAGCTCATGAACTGGGTCACCTGATGGGGCTGCGTCACTACGACGCCTTTGGTCCGATCGGTTCTGGAGTGCATACTCCGCCAGGGAGTGGCGCGTTCAATCCGTCGTTCACGGGATTGTCGGAAGCGTATGAGACATTTCAGCATTTGATCAGTTCCCCGGCAGCTGTCGGCAGCGATCGGAAAAACGATATCAACAAGTTGTTCTTTGGGGAGCGGGAGGCGATCAAGCTTGCCTATGGACAGTCGGACCCATCCGTAGTTCGTCGAGCTGAATCAGCGTCGAATAAGGGTAGTCTTGGAGCAGCCCAGGCGATGGAATGGTCGGTGCTTCAGATGCCCAACACTCTTTCCAGCGGTGTCAATACGGGGAATCAACTCTTTGCTGAACTGTTCAGCGTGGTTGGGAGTATCCAGTTGGATGCAACGACTGGGAAGAGCGAGAGTGACTATTATTCTTTCGATGCCCAGGCGGGAGATCTGCTGACGATCGAAGTGGCTTCGCGAGCGCTCCGGCGTTACTCCAATCCTGGTGGAAGTTCCACGCTTGTTCCTGGTTCCTTCATCGATCCAATCCTTCGAGTACGTGACGCTTCCGGAGTGGTAATACCCTACTACGCATCCGTAGCGGAAAACGATGACGAATTCGAATCGGGCGATGCGATTCTGATCGATCTCAAGATCCCGTCTACCGGTACCTACTACATCGAGATCGATACGTTCAAGGAATCGGATACGGAACCGGTGATCACCGACTTCACGGATTGGCCGGCCGAGTTGATTCAAATCTACCAGGACAGTGTGAATGATACAGATATTGGGAACTATGAGCTGTTGGCTTATCGGTTCCAGCGAGCTAATGCGTCGGATTCCTTCAAT
>JBJSWM010000671.1:0-1545 GCA_046085865.1 Pirellulaceae bacterium | reverse complement strand
CAATGGCTGTGGCGGAGCCATCGTTGGGGATAGGAGGGAGTTCTTCTTCTTCAAGCCCCTGGGGCCTGGCGGCCCCGGCAGACACTATGCCGCCCCTCCGGGGCTGGTTTTGTGGATAAACAGAGAGTCGTTTACGATACCTGCTTCGTGCCACCTTGCAGAAATCCTTCCAAAACAAAAGCAGTCGGTATCGCCTGTGGGCTGCAAAATAGTGGGATGACGCAGTGGTCTTCAACACGGAACGATCTGCCGATCTATCCCCAGCGAATGAAGTTTGGGTTGACCGAGTGGCCGCAGCGGGAACAAGTAGGCTGGGCGGCGCTGATCGTTGTTTCCTCGCAGTTCGGACAACGATCGTTGTCCAAAAGCCACAGAACCTGCTTCCCCATTGAAATACCACATTCGGGACAGGTCGGCTGCCGCTCCTTAAAATCCCATTCGCCCCAGCAGCCCGGGCATCGATCATGCGGTACGATCACCACGTTGCCATCCACTACATATCGATGAGGGCTGGAATCACCCGAACAAAGATATGGCTCTTCGCCATCCGTCGAAGACAAGCCCATCTGGAGTAGCGGAAGGGTGCTCTCACGCTCCGAGTCGACCACTTGCAACTGGATCTCCAAGTTGACCGAATATCGCTCACCCAGAATTCGACTGGTCTTCGCAATCAACTCCCTCGCCTGCTCCATTCTAGGATGTTGAAGCATGCCTTCCAGCTCACCCGCCAATTGATCCAGCAGCGGATCGATCTTCTCGAAATCAGCGCGATCCATTCAAAAGCTCCATTCGCTCAACCCTCTTTCAAACCACCCCACATCGATTTCGAATCGACGGGGTGGCTCTCCTCGCTCTTCACGGACGCTCATCGGATCCCCACAGCATACCCGAGCACCCTAGACTGATGAATGCAACGACGCCGATTGCGTTGGGAATCGCATCGAGACGCTTGACTTCCGCTTGGTCGAGAGCGGCTTAGTCGTCAGTGATCTGCCGGATGCGAGGATCGAGCAAACGCAGGGGGTTCGCCTTCGTGAATCGTTCGGCTTGCGACGATGGCCAAGCCCAGTCGAAAGGCGAGATTGCAGTCTTCGCGGTAAGCCAGCGATCGCCAGTCATGCGTTCCCGTGCCACCATCCGGTCCAATCCAAAACCCAGGCTCCAGCGGGCGATACAGAAACCATAGATCTATCGGCAACTATGCCAATCGTGTCTGGGACAGGACTCGGCCTCCAGAGAAAAATACCACCTCACCCTCTGCAATCCTGCGAGCGGCCGAAGGTGTTGGTTGGTTCTCCCAAAGCACCGATTCCGAAATCAGCAGCGAAGTTGGTGCGATGGCTGCTTCGGGCCTTTGCCAGTGTGATGGGAAGGAGACCTGCGAAAATCGGACTGCCTGGTGACTGGCAAGCCGATTCAGTTTGGCCTGAATGAAGGGTTGGTAGTAAGCGACCGAAAGATCGGTGCGAACGATGCGACGCCCGTCGACGGCTAAGACCTTGCCGCGACAATCTGGACTTCCGCATTTGCATTCAAAGGCTGTTC
>JBJSWM010000670.1:0-919 GCA_046085865.1 Pirellulaceae bacterium | reverse complement strand
CTTGGCCGGATGGCTTGACGGAAGGGGTCGACACATCGGAGTCATTGACGGCCGCAGCCGACCGCTTCTCCAAGGGCTCCTTGATCCCGTCGCGACGATCCAACCTGCGATCCTTCGGTCGCTCCGACAAATCCACCACATCGGCTTGCCCCGGTGGCACTGGCGGCGGCGAGATTCCCGGTTGTCGCACCAGCGCCTGGTAGAACTGCCTGGCGTCTCGAAATCGACTCCCCGGGTTTTTAGCGAGCAAGAACAAAAGGCAACGCATCACACCATCGGGCAGATCCAGCCCGTCTGGCAACACTAGCTTCTCGATGGCGTGCCGCTTCATGATCGCTTCCCTGGAAGCGGCTTCGAAAGGTGGTTTGCCAGTCAACCACTCCCACCAACAGCAACCGAGTGCGTAAAGATCACTGGAAGGGGTAGGAAACTGATTGGGCAGGAGAAACTCGGGGGCAGCGCGAAGTGCACAGGGTTGCTTCCAGGCATCGATCGAATAGCTGCTGGAACGACTCAGCAGAGGGCTCACCGGGGGAAACAACGGTTCTCGCAGCAACGTCCATCCAGCGTCTCGATCGCCCAGAAGCGATGCCGGACCAATCCAACCATGCGCGCACCCACTCTCGTGAAGAGGGACTAGCGACTGGGCCAGATCGAGCACCCATCGGACGGTGGTCTGCCACGGTACTGGACCGCTGAGACTCGACTGCTGCATCGACAGACCATCGCAGTGGCGAACCGCAATCAGCACCTCCCCCGGCCCTGCCCCCACCGACTCGATCCCCTGAAGACGAGGAGCCTGAAACTGAGCCTGCAAACGCGCCCAGGGAAGGCTTGGCGGGCGCTGTCCCCAGTCGGGATGAGCGACTAGAAGATTTCTGTCCAGAATCAAAATGGCGTAGCGATGGGGAGACCCGAT
>JBJSWM010000669.1:0-8877 GCA_046085865.1 Pirellulaceae bacterium | reverse complement strand
GGACCACCCCCGAGACCAGCAATGTCCGCCGATACCGCTCAAACAGCTCCCAGACCCCTGCCGGCAACTGCTCGCGGACCTTATTCCAGAAGCCTTCGATGCCATGCCAGAACTGGGTTCCAGCCAAGGGGAGCATCAGGTCGCGTCCCATCGACAGCGCGATCAATTCGGTGGCCGAGACATTCAGTCGATGAATCCCTTTGTCGTTGTGCCGCAGCTTCCAAACCTTGCCTTGAGCTGACTCTTCGGTATCGATATCAAATCCTGCTGCCTGGAGTGCTTCGATATCGCGGCGCACACTCCGCTCATGCAATGAAGAAAGCCCCAGTTCATCGACCAGGGCGTCGCGGAGATCTTCCAGACGGATGCCGTACCTACGTCGCTCTAGGATCTGCAAGATCTTGTGCTGTCGGATCAGTTGTTCGTTTCGGGCCATCGCGACGGGTTTCCTTCCCCCTGTAGTGCCAGCGCACCGGCATTCCCTTACTGACTCGCTCTCTCCATCACCTCATTGTCCACAAAAATCGGGATCGTAGGAGTGTGGCTGTAGGCGATCGCGATGGCGTCGGAGGGGCGTGAATCGATTTTCAGCAATCCACCTGGATGGCGAATCTCCAGCTGCGCAAAGTAGGTGCTTTCCTTTAGGTCGCAAATCACAATTCGCTCGATCGACGCCCCCAGCTGCTCCAAAATCGTCAGCAGAAGATCATGGGTCAGGGGCCGAACGGGGCGTTCCCCCCCGGTGACCCGACGATCGATGGTCTTGGCTTCAAAAAACCCGATCAGAATCGGAAATTGGCGGGGACCATCCAATTCTTTCAGGTAGATCACCTGATTGTCGGTGATTTCGCTGATGATGATGCGTGCCAATTGAACCTGAACGGCCATAGATGTCTTCGCCTGCTGGAAACAAGGGCTTCGGACGGAGAAAAATCGCGCTCCCGACCGGCTGGAGTTGCCTTTGGGGGCGGGGACCTTCGGCTATCATTATACGGAGGTGTTGTTGGCGACGCATCGGCCTGCAGAGGCTGACTTGGAGAGGCCCTCTGGCAATGATCCTGTTGCTCGACAATTACGACAGTTTCGTTTTCAACCTGGACCGGTACCTTCGAAGGCTGGGGCAGCGCACCCTGGTGGTTCGAAGCGATGCCATCCACGTCGACGGCATCGCGCGCCTGGACGTGGAAGCGATCGTGCTTTCGCCAGGCCCCAAGGCACCCGACGATGCAGGTTGCTGTCTGGAGGTGGTCAGGCGTCTGGGGCATCGCATTCCGATCCTGGGAGTTTGCCTGGGACATCAAGCCATCGGTCAGGCTCTAGGAGCCAAGGTGGTGAGGGCTCCAAGACCCATTCATGGTCGCACGTCTCAGGTGAAGGTCTGTACCGACAGTCGCCTGCTGGGCCCTCAAGGAACCCAACTCACCGTGGCTCGCTATCACTCCCTAGCGCTCGACCCCAGCTCCATCCCCGACGCGCTGACCATCACCTCCTGGAGTGATGATGGGGTGGTGATGTCGGTGGAGCACTGCCAGTGGCCGCTCTATGGGGTGCAGTTCCATCCAGAGTCGATCCTGACGGAGGCAGGGCTGCCGATGGTCGCTCGCTTCCTGGATCTTGCCGGAGTGCCTCGCAGTTCCGATTTGGAAAGCCATCCGGAACTGGCCCTGACGCAACCGACGACGTCTGGCAGGAGCTTCGCACTGTGATTGTGGAAGGAATCGTGACGACGGAGCGTCCGGATGGATCGATGCATGCCAGCCCCATCGGCCCCTGGGTGGACCCATCGTCAGACTGTTGGAGTTTTCGACCATTTCAGTCTTCACAGACCTTCGCCAACATGCATCGGTCAGGCCGCTGCGTCTTCCATCTGATCGACGATGCACTGATTCTGGTGGAAGCCCTCCGCTCGATGGCCGATGTTCGCCCCCACCAATATCACGCCAACTTTGGTCATGTACTGGAGGACTGCTGTTCCTGGTTCGCATTCTCGCTCGACAACTGGGACCTTTCCCAGCCGCGCGCCGTGGCTCAAGGAAGGCAGCGACACCACCAGCAGCAGCGTCCATTTCGAGGGTGGAATCGAGCGGCTCATGGGATTCTCGAAGGGGCTGTCTTGTTCAGCCGTCTCTCCCTTTTAGGTGCCGACGAGGTGCAACGCCAGTTCTCCCCGTGGATTCCCATCATCCGAAAGACGGGAGGGGAGGGCGAATTGCAGGCTCTTGATCTCTTACTGGCAATGCTCCCCGGAACCGAACTTGTCGACCGAACGGAGTCGACGCGTCGGCTTGCTGGAGGCGAGGGGAAGGAATGACTTCAATTCTGCTCAGCACCCCATCGCGTCTTCATGCCGGGTTGATCGAAGTCGCCGCCGATCGTCCCCATGCATTTGGTGGTTTTGGAGTCGCGATCGACCAAATGGGTTTCCAGTTGCAGGCATCCCAAAGCTCACGCCTCCAGTGGCATGGCCCTGCCGAGTGGACAGAGCCATTTCGGGAGGTGGTCGAGCGGTGGAAGCTGTTCCGTCAAAAGGCCCCCCCCACGATCGCGATCGAACCGACTCAATTGATGCAGTGGCACCAGGGGCTTGGTGCGGGAACGCAATTTGCCTGTGCGATTGCGACGCTTTTGGAGCTGACAGACACCAACCAAAGCGACCAAGGAAGGATCGTGAGCGAACTTCATTCCAAGCGAATGGAATCGTGGCAGGTTTGGGGGGACCAGCGAGAAACGGCAGTCCGCAATCTTCAGCAGGCGACGGGCCGCGGGAAGCGGTCATGGATTGGATTGATCGGTTTTTTGATGGGAGGCTGGATCGTCGACTGGGGTTGCTCGATTCCTTCCCCGGATGCCGATCTACCACCGCTGGGTCATGGCTGGTTGCAAGGTCGCTTTCCATCCGAATGGACTTGGGTTGTTGCCATCCCGAAAGCGTCGCCAGGTGTTTTCGGACAGCGGGAGGCTGAGGGATTCCATACGGCGGCTGAACGGCTCGGGGGATGGAAGACGGAGCAACTGCGATTGCTTGAAGCATCGATGATTCCCGCCCTTCAGAACGAGGATTTCACTTGTTTCTCCGACTCCCTTCGCCGGTACGGGTTGCTGGCCGGGGAGTGGTTCGCACCGATCCAAGGGGGGCTGATTCGACAAGGAAGCGTCCATGAGGTGTCGGAGTATCTGCAGGGCTGTGGACTGCAAGGAGTCGGCCAGAGCAGCTGGGGACCGACGCTCTTCGGAATCGCGTCGACGGCGGAGGAAGCCGCTCGTGTCGTCTCGCAAGGCGCTGCCCACCCGAAGATCCGATCGATCACCAGCACCGGTTGTCGCATCGGCGGATTTCATTTGAAAATTTCGGATTGAAAACGTTTCTTCATCTCCTTTTTCTGGTTTCGCCGATGTCCGTGCTAACATGAATGGATCAGCAATGGTTGTTTTGGCATGGGTTGGCCGATCGAAATCCGCGTAAGTCACATGCATGGCCGGTCTTGCGATGGTCGCTCGTACCGGCCAAGCGTCGGCGGATCGCTGTGATGGAAGATACAGCCAGATATCGAGAATGCTCGCAGCGGGCAGTCGATTGCGGAGCCGATTGCCAAATGGTGCCCGGCCGCCACGGCATTTTCTCCCGGTCGGGAGGCGAGCAACGCTAGGACATTGGTTCAGCCCTAATCGATAGAAATCTGCAATCCATGTGTGGAATCGCCGGCTACAGTGGCTCCTTCAACGCAGCAGCTCTGCACGATGCCGTCGCGGCGATGCGCCATCGCGGTCCCGATGACGAAGGTGTCTACTTCTCCCAAGGGAATTCGATCGGCCTAGCTCATACACGACTGTCGATACTTGACCCCTCCCCACTCGGGCACCAGCCGATGATCAGCCCCGATGATCGCGTTGCCTTGGTCTTCAACGGAGAGATCTACAACCACAAAGAGATTCGCGTCAGCCTGGAGCGGAAGGGGTACACTTTTCGCAGTCAGTGCGATACCGAGGTATTGCTGCACCTCTACCGTGACAGTGGCGAGCAGATGCTGCCGCGGCTCAATGGAATCTTTGCCCTGGCGATTTGGGACGATCAGAAGCAGTCTTTGTTTGTGGCGCGGGATGCCATCGGAGTCAAACCGCTCTATCTGACCCAAACCGATCGTGGTGTGGCGTTCGCAAGCGAGATCAAGGCGCTACTTCGTATCGCCCCAGAGAGTCGACAGATTGATCTCGCCGCTCTTCAGCGCTATCTCACCTTCCTGTGGTGCCCGGGTGGCGGGACTCCCCTGCGCAACGTCCGACGCCTGGGACCAGGGGAATCGCTCTGGATCTCCCGTGGGCAAATCACCTCCCAGCGGAAGTGGTACCAGCTTCCTCATGTCCGTGGCGTCCGAGCGGATCTTGGCGCTGCCGAATCGGTGGCTCATGTGGCCACCACGCTGCAATCGGCTGTCCAGCGTCAGTTGCTTTCGGACGTCCCTGTGGGTGCGTTTTTATCAGGCGGACTCGATTCCAGCAGCTTGGTCAGCATGGCGAGCGAATCGATCCCTCGTTTGGCCTGCTTTACGATCGATGTTCAGGGAGAGTCGGAGCAGGGGACTGCCGACGACTTGCCCTATGCAAAAGCTGTCGCGGCCCACCTCGGTGTGCCCCTCCATCCCGTCCGCATCGACTCGTCGACCATGGCCGATCACCTGGAGATCATGGTGCGGGATCTGGATGAGCCGATTGCGGACCCGGCGGCTCTGAATGTCCGATTCATCAGCCAACTGGCGAGGCAGATGGGATACAAGGTGCTACTCTCTGGCACAGGTGGCGATGATCTTTTTTCCGGTTATCGACGGCACCAAGTGGCCAGGTGGATGACCAACTGGCAATGGGTGCCTCGGTCTGTCCGTCGTAGCTTGGAGAGGATGACGGCATCGATGGATCAGCGGCGTCCGATCCTGCGCCGCATCGCCAAGCTCTTCAATGGCCTTCCGCTTGAAGGAAACGATCTGCTGGTCAATTATCTGAGATGGTCGCGTCCGGACCAAGTAGAGAGCCTTTTTTCGGATGCCGCACGCGAACAGATGGGCGTCGAGGGTGCGGCGGACCCCATGATCACCTTCCTGGCCGACATGCCACCAGAAACCACCATCCTCCAGCGCCAACTTGCGATGGAACAGCAATTTTTTTTGGGAGACCACAATCTGATCTACACCGACAAAATGTCGATGGCAGTCGGTGTGGAGGTGCGTGTTCCGTTTTTAGATTTGGAGCTGGTGGAATTGGCTGGCCGCATTCCCGATCACGGCAAGATCCGACGCGGAGTCTTGAAATGGGTGCTCAAGGAAGCGGTCAAGGATCGCCTTCCAAGGAATGTCATCCATCGTCCAAAAACGGGATTCGGTGCGCCTGTCCGTCGATGGATCCTTGGCCGATGGCGCCCGTTGATCGATGATTATCTTGGGGAATCGAATCTGAAGCGGCGAGGAATCTTCGATCCCCGGGCAGTGCAAGCACTTGTGAAGGCAAATGAATCTGGCACGATCGATGCCAGCTACACCGTCCTCAGTCTGCTTTGTATCGAAATCTGGATGCGCCAATTCATCGATCAGACGCCATGACCCAGACTTTGGTTGCCCTGTAGCCCCCATCCACTGCGGATGCCAGTCCCTGGCGAATGCCGGTTAAACGCGGACTCCCAATGAAATGCCCATGGGGCTCATGGCTGGCCAATGCGATAGATCCCCGACTCACTTCGAATCAGAAGGTCATCACCGATCACTGCATACGAAGCGAAGATTCTCCCGGAGAGTGGATTTCGCGACAGCTCATCCAGACCAGTGTCAGTCCAGCGGGCAACCACCGATTCGCCTTCTTCCGACTGAAGATAAACGGTGTCTCCATGGCGCAGCGGACTGGCTGAGTAGTTGCCGCCGATTCGCTGTCGCCATACTTCCTCCCCATTGGTCACATCCAGACAGGTGGCGATTCCACGGTCGCTGATCATCAAAAGCTGGCCATCGCGAGGGACAAGGCAAGGAGTATTCGGAACGTTGCTCTTGGACCTCCAGCGAACATGGGTTTCGGTAACGTCTCCCCGACCCGTTGGGTCGATCGCTAGAAGCTCCGGACGATCGTAACCCGTCGGAACAAGAACCAAACCGCCGTGGTAGATGGGACGAGCCACCAGGGAATAGCCGGAGTAACGCACGCTCCAGACCAACTCCCCTGTGTCGGGGCGAAGCGCCTCGATCACGTCCGATCCGGAAGAGAGAAGCAATCGACTCCCCTCGATCTGGATGACGGTTGGAGTCGAAAAAGAAAACTTTCGTTCGGCCTCCACCGATCGAGGCGACTTCCAAGCCACCGATCCATCGGCGGCGCGGAGGGCCAGTGTGAAAGCCTGATCCTCTCCGTCACAGGTCATCACCAAAAGATCGTCGACCAGAACCGGGGAACTCCCATTGCCATGCCGAGGCAGGTAGCGGTGGAGCTGGTTGGTCCAGAGGATTTCTCCATCCAAGGAAAGGCAAGCCGTTCCCTGATGGCCGAAATGAACATAGAGTCGCTTCCCGTCACTGACTGGTGTGGGACTGGCATGACTGTTTTTCGAGTGGATGGCGGGAGCGTCTGCCATCTGGTCGAAGATCACTTTCTGCCACACGACCTCTCCCCCGTTTCCGTCGAGCGCCATCGCCACCAGTTGTGTCGGTTCGTCTTTTTCCCCTTCGATGGCGGCGGTCAAATAGATCCGACCTCCTACAACGATCGGTGATGACCAACCCAACCCCGGAATTTGCTGGTACCACACGACTCCCTCCTCCGCGTTCCACCGGGTCGGCAAACGATCGGTCGACACCAGACCGATCTCCGAAGGACCGAGGAAGCAGGGCCAATCGCTCTCGCCGGTGACCGATTGCCCCAAAACCGAAGGCACACCACCGGGGAGCAACAGCCCAAAAAATATCAACGAAGGGCAGAGGCGACGGAGGCAAGTTGCAAGGTTCATCGAATGGCGCCGAACAGCGAGAGGAAAGAAGTAAAACGCTGGATCGATCCACTTCCGACGGCGACCGCCGTGCCGTCGTGGTGGACTCAGCGCAGGTCTATGAATTTGTACAAAGGCTTTGGTATTCATCGCTTGATTCTGTCCGATTGTATCGGTTCTTCAGTCCAGTAGTCGACGAATTCCCCCATTTCAGACTTGGAGTACTCATCGCAGATCACACCCGCGTGCAAGGGATTGCCATAGGCACCATCATTGGCATCCTTCAGATACAGCGAGTCGTCAAGGATGAGCAGGCACGAGAATACGTCATCCCGCCAAACATCCGTAATCGACCTGCCAATCAATCGCTCCACCGGTACTCCGGTGGTTTCGCCGACCATCTGAATGGCGGTCTCGTCGCAGAGAGTCAAGTAGGCAGTGAATAGGTCCAGAACCAATCCATTGTCGAGCACCACATAATGGGATCGAAACGAGGCTGGACCTATTCCTTCGATCACAAACTCGGGACTGGAGTAGTTCGAGTGACCGATTCGTGTGATCTTGGCTCCAAGAACTTGTTGTCGAGTTGGTGAGGCCATGGTGGAACAATCCAACGGCAGGAATCGAGATCACCGCAGGGCATGGCGTTTGGTTACTGCACGCCCTTCCCGTCGAAATACTCGGGGGCTCCTCCGGACTTCCATTTGCTATTGCATCCAATACTCGGCTTCTGAACTTCTGGCGCCTTCTCACCAACCAGCAATCGATCGATCGCTGCCCGAAGGTCGCTTCCATCTACAGGAATCCCATTCCGAGGACGGCTGGAATCCAATTGGCCGCGATAGAACAGATTACGATCCGAATCAAAGAGAAAGAAGTCGGGTGTGCATGCAGCGCGGTATGCTTTTGCAACTTCCTGACTTTCATCGAATAGGTAAGGGAAGCGATAGCCCTGCGTCTCCGCCTCCACCGCCATCTGCTCTGGCGCATCCTCAGGATGCGAGGCAGGGTCGTTGGAACTGATGCCGACAACTGCGACACCGCGACTGGCATAGTCTCGATGAATCCTGACAAGTTCGGCGGCAACGTGCTTGACGAATGGGCAATGGTTGCACATGAAAATCACCAGCAACGCCTTGGCATCGCGGAAATCCTGCAACGAATAGGTTTTGCCAGAGGCATCCGGGATTTCAAATGCTGGCGCGGGGGTACCCAGCGGCAGCATGGTACTCGCGGTTTTCACCATGAGTCAGGTCCTTCCTGAGAGGGGAAATGCCTGGATCAAACAGGCAGGTGAATCTGGGGGATGGCTCCCAAGCCGACATGCTTGGGATCACGTTCCGTACCATTGTAGCGAATCCTCGACTCATTCGACCTGGGCGATCCCGCCTCTTTCCTGACGGCCCAGCTTCCGGCTCGGCAGAGGAACGATAGCGACTTCAAAGACCCCTTGCCCGCACCCCTGGAGCACCCACAGAGGAACGAATCCGCTGCCCCGGAACTCTCAATCGGCCGCTGCAATCCGACTGCTCCGCAAAGGGCTTGAAGTCGGAATCCGATCTTTCAGATCCAACCGGATTTGAAGGGTGAATCTTTGCAGAAAAGATAACCGCTGTGTAAACTTACCAGTTGGATCACGCATCAGGGCGGCGGTTAGATCACGCAACTGCAAATGAACCATGCGACCGCGCCGGGTCGATTGGAATGTCAACATGGCTGCCGGGAAAACGGAATTGAATTACTACGAGTTGCTGGAAGTTTCCCGCGATGCCACCCGAATTGAGATTCAGAAAGCCTATCATCGGCAAGCAGCGAAATACCATCCGGATGTCAATCCCGATCCTGCTGCCCGTTCGATGTTCCTCAAGGTTCAGGAAGCCTATCGCGTCCTGAACCATCCTCAGAAGCGCGAGGAGTACGAC
>JBJSWM010000668.1:0-737 GCA_046085865.1 Pirellulaceae bacterium | reverse complement strand
GGAACATGAATTCTGGTGACACAGACAATCTGCCACCACCGGCCAGCAGGACTCCAGGTTCGACCGGAATCCAAACAGCCAACCTCTACTATTCGCTGGATTTGGTCGGCACAGCGACCACAACTTTTTACACGCTTGTCGCCGGCGGCCCTTTTTTGTTTTCGCAGGAAACGGGAACGACTAGCACCTCGCAATACGTTGAGTTCACCACGCCGATTCTGGCAAACTTCTGGTTACTGGAGGTCGTCACGAACTGGGGAGACTTGACACAGACCGGCTTCTCGGAAATTGCCTATCGAGAATTCGTCCCACCTGCTGCCATACCAGAGCCTTCAAGTCTCGGCGTCTTTGGCGGACTTGCACTGCTACTCCGAAGCCTACGTCGTCGCCAGTCGGTTTCAGCCTGATAGATACATGGCTATCCGGTAACTGCCGCCACCACCGGCAATTCGATGTCGGCCCGTACCACAATGTGGGTCTCGTAAACGACCTCTCTGTTTACCCAAAAAACCAGCCCCGGAGCGGCGGCATAGTGCCTGCCGGGGCCGCGAGGCCCCGGGGCTCGATGGAATGAAATTCCCTCCTATCCCAGCAGGTTGCTACAGCCCACGGCATTTCGATCTCGGCCCTCCGGGCATGACGACCAAGTTGGAATCAAGGTCTGGTTCTGGTGTGTTTGCGGTCAGTTATTCAAGGCAAATACGGCTCATCTTGATCACCGGTCAGCTACCCATGAT
>JBJSWM010000667.1:0-1834 GCA_046085865.1 Pirellulaceae bacterium | reverse complement strand
CCCCATGACACCGACGCTTTGCACTGGAAGCAAGACGGCGAATGCCTGGGAGGTTTCTCTGTACCATCCGGCTGCGATAATCTCCGACACGACGATCCGGTCGGCATCCCGCAGGATCTTCAGTTTCTCTTCGGTGACCTCCCCCAGGCACCGGACGGCCAAGCCTGGACCGGGGAAAGGATGTCTCCATACGAGAGAATCGGGGAGCCCCAGGGAGGATCCCAATCGCCTTACCTCATCTTTGAAGAGATCCCGGAGAGGTTCAATCAATTCAAAGCCAAGTTTTTCGGGGAGACCCCCGACGTTGTGGTGTAGCTTGATGGTTGCGGCTGGACCATCGATTGCTGCGCCGCTTTCGATCACGTCGGGGTAGAGAGTGCCCTGCGCCAGGAAAACAGCATTTTTGACTTTCCTCGCTTCTTCCTGGAAGCAGTCGATGAACAGATAGCCAATTCGCTTCCGTTTCTCTTGGGGATCGACAATACCAGCTAGTTCCTTCAGGAATCGATTGCCAGCGTGAACCACATGGAGATCGGTTTTGAAATGCCGTGTGAATTCGTCGATCACTGTCGTCTGTTCGTCATGGCGGAGCAGTCCATTGTCGACCAGGATGCAGGAGAGCTGTGGGCCGATCGCTTCGGCGATCAGTGCGGCAGTGACGCTGGAGTCGACGCCTCCCGAGAGTCCGCAGATGACTCGGCGATCTCCGACTCGCTGGCGAATCTCTTCGATGCTACGGCGAGCAAAATCTCCCAGGTGCCAATCGCCTTGGCAACCAGCAACTTCATAGAGAAAATTTCGTAGTAAATGTCCTCCAAGCGGTGTGTGCGTCACTTCCGGGTGAAACTGCAGAGCGACCAGAGGCCTTTCCTGATGCGCCATCGCCGCGTTTGGGCAGGTGGAGGTCGATGCGATCGAATGAAAGCCAGGGGGGAGTTCAACCACCTGATCCCCGTGGCTCATCCAAACCTCCATCGTTTCGGGAAGGTCGGAGAACATTTGAGCCGCTCGGGTGTGGCTTCGTTCGATCTCCAGGGCAGCGCGACCAAATTCTCTCGCTTCACACCCCTGAACAACACCACCCAGGGAACTGGCCATCCACTGCATTCCGTAGCAGATTCCAAGCACCGGAATGCCTAGCTGGAGCAGTTCAGAAGTCGCCTTGGGAGCCCCCGGCTCGTAAACACTGGAGGGTCCACCGGAAAGGATGATTGCCTTCGGATTCCGCTTGCGTATCTGCGAGATCGAGATGTCATGCCGGACGATTTCGCAGTAGACGTGGTGCTCTCGCACCCTTCGAGCGATCAGTTGAGCGTACTGCGATCCGAAATCGAGGACGATGACATGTTCCTGGGCGGGGCGAGAGGCATTCGCCTCTGCGTGAGCACTCATGCTGTATTCCATCGGAAAGTTTTTGAACCGACCAAGCCAACTCCAATCGTTGGCGATGGGCTGGAGATGCCAGTGTCCGATCCTGTGGCTGATTTCGCGCAACAGGTCGCTCGCATGCCGTCTCCAGAGATTCAGGCTCCAGAAACCAAAGATTGTACCATGCTCCCCGATCCCAATCAGGGGGAGAAACCTAGTGATCCTCCGATGGAACGGGGGGATCCTTCAGTCGGGTCGATGGGAAAGAGATTGGTTGGGACGAGGTAGGTTGGCAGTGCCTGCGGTAGGGGCCTCTGGACGCTTGGTCCCACCGTTGGGAGATCCTGCCGTCTTGCTGAATAGAGAGCCTTCGGGGACACTACGAAGTGGCCTGCAGGAATATGGGGCGAATGATGAGTGGGTGCAGGGGGTTGGTGAAGAGGGAGGGGTTTCATCGATGCGTATC
>JBJSWM010000666.1:0-1735 GCA_046085865.1 Pirellulaceae bacterium | reverse complement strand
AGCCAGTTCGGGAGGGAGAAGATGCCTCCATCCCCTGACTGGGTTCCGCGGCTGTGTGCTTGTCATGGGGAGTCCAAAAGACTAGATCGTTCCGGTGCTGGGTGTTTGCTCCGGGTCGGACAAGCCAATTTCCGGTTCGCTGCTTGGTCCCGTTCCAGGGCTTTGGATGGCCGGAGCGGCAGTCAGGGTACCCAGGGCGACGCGAGGCCCCTGGAGGGTGCGATCGATGATTTCCTGGAGGTCATCGCTGTCGATCACCTCTTTTTCCATCAGGCGTTGGGTGACTGCTTCCAGGGCCGCACGACGCTCCCGCAGGACTTGCATCGTTTTGCGGACCGAATCGTCGATGATACGTTTGACTTCCATGTCGATTTCCTGCGCTGTTTGCTCGCTGTAATCGCGTGCGGCACCACCCCCGCCACCGCCACCGGCTAGAAAGGGCGAGCGGTTGCTTTCGCGATAATTGATTCTCCCCAATCGGCTCATCCCATAATCGGTGACCATTGACCTCGCGATATGGGTGGCTCGTTCCAGGTCGTTTTGTGCACCGGTGCTGATATCACGAAAGACGATTTCTTCGGTGAGCGTACCTGCCAGAAGCACCTGAATTTGGGCTTCGAGTTCGGCCTGGGTCATGAGGTAGCGATCCTCTTCCGGTCGCTGCATCGTGTAGCCCAGGGCCGCGATTCCGCGCGGGATGATGGAGACTTTGTGGACCGGGTCGGTGTGTGGGATGCTGCAGGCCACCAGTGCATGACCAGCTTCATGGTAGGCGACGCGGCGTTTTTCGTCGTCGTTCATCACTCGTTTCTTTTTCTCAAGCCCCGCTGTCACCCGTTCCACGCCATCGTTGAATTCGTCCTGGCCGACGGAGTTTTTGCCTTTGCGAGCTGCCAGTAGTGCCGCTTCATTGACTAGGTTGGCCAGATCGGCACCGACGAAGCCGGAGGTGATGGCAGAGATTTTTCGCAGGTCGACATCGGCAGCGAGCTTCACGTTTTTGACGTGGACGCGAAGGATCGCTTCGCGGCCTTGAATGTCAGGGCGATCGACCAGGACATGGCGATCAAATCGTCCGGGCCGCAGGAGGGCTGGGTCGAGCGTTTCGGGGCGGTTGGTGGCCGCCACGACAATGACTCCCGCGTTGGCATCAAACCCGTCCATTTCTACCAGGAGGGCGTTGAGCGTCTGTTCACGTTCGTCATGGGAACCGACGATATTGCCCGCTCTACTTTTCCCGAGAGCATCCAGTTCGTCGATGAAAATGATGCACGGGGCTTTCGCGGTTGCCTGTTGGAACATGTCGCGCACGCGGGCAGCACCCACGCCGACGAACATCTCCACAAAGTCGCTTCCCGACAACGAAAAGAATGGCACTCCAGCTTCGCCAGCGATTGCCTTGGCCAGAAGAGTCTTACCGGTTCCTGGAGGCCCCACCAGAAGGACTCCCTTGGGAATGCGTCCTCCCAGTCGCTGGTATTTGTCGGGGTGCCTCAGGAAATCGACGATTTCTCGGACTTCCTCGACCGCCTCATCGATCCCCGCAACGTCCGGGAACATGATGCCGATTTCCTCTTGCGCGTACAGTTTGCCTCGGCTCCTTCCGAAGGACATTGGGGAGCCGACACCGCCCAATCGCCGCATCATGAAGGCCATCGCCCCAAGCACGATCAGGAGTGGGAGGATGAGCGGGAGGTATTGGGAGAGGATGCCGGGACCTTCGGTATGGTTCCAT
>JBJSWM010000665.1:0-1983 GCA_046085865.1 Pirellulaceae bacterium | reverse complement strand
ATTCCAAGAAATCGGCACCCAGGGAACAGACACCGAAGCCAACCGACCATTGATCTGGAGGGTTTCCCTTCAAGCTTGGCTCTACTTCTTCGCCACCGGTAGCGGGCTGGGCACCTTTCGCTATGCATGCCTTCCCTTCCTGCCGATGCACTTGCCGGGATGGACATGGTATGCCGAAAGCCTACTCTTGCAGATGCTGGTCGAATTCGGATGCTTCGGGCTGATCATTCTTCTCGTCGCAGGGGTGAAGATTTTCAACTTGGCTCGCTGGACCCACAGCGAACTGCGACACAAGCGATCGGTTGCTGCAGGAATTGCTACCCTGACGGCTCTTCTGGCGATCGGTTTCCACAATGCGATCGACTTTCGACTGATCTCCCCTGCCGTTTCGTTCCCCATGGCCCTCCTGCTTGGGTCCCATCTCCGAGGGCTGGCAGAACCGAAAACAGCATCGCACTCGCGTGGATCAAGCCGCCAGGCGTCATTGGCCGCCAAGCGAGAGGACGCAATCGACAAGTACCAGCGATGGACTCTCCCTATCGGCCTTGGCGCGATTGGGCTGTGGGCGATCCTCCTCAATGCATGCCAGCCCGTGCTGCAAAGACAAGCCAAACAGGAGCAATTCGAACAAGCTTGGAATGCCCTGCAAAGTCCCACAGCGCTGCGGCCCGGCATGCCCCCGGATGATCCATCCCAGGACACCATCGAAGCCGCCCAATGGGCATCGCTGGATTGGCCTCGCGCAGAGATCGATGTCTGGAGGTGGCGCCGACGAGTCGCCGCCGAATGTCCCTCATCGATCGATCGCGATGCCTTTCGAACTGTCACCCATCCACTGGCGATCGCCTCCTTTCGGTTGCACCAAGCAGCCGATCCATCCCAACCGATCCCATGGCCCGCTGAGTTCGGCGGACCAACCGGCAAAGCTTTGATCGCAAGAAGCCACGCTAGCTTCCTGAAAGCGATCGCCAAGGACCCGATGGATGGCAGAAGTCATCGCGGTGCCTTTCGAACCCTGTGGGACCAACCGGGAGCGATTGGAGAGCAGAACCAGCGGCTAATACGCTGCGCCCTGCTGAACAAGAACCGAGCCAACGATCTGGTCGAAATCGCGATGTACAGCCAGCGACTGGGACAAAATGTCCTAGCAAACCTCTGTTCCAAATTCGCTCTAAAGCAAGAACCACGGCAGGCTCTGGTGATCGCCAGTCAAATCGCCGAAACCGCCTCCGACCCAGCCGCCATTGATCTGTTCCCGCCGGATGATGCCGTCTACGACACATTGCTCTCCTCTCCACTGGCCGACCCGCAACGATTTCCGAAAACACGTCAAAACATCGCCGCTCGTTGGAAAGAGCTGATCGACAGCCAACCCCCCAACAACCTCAATCGCTGGCAACGCTTAGCGCAATGGGCGAATCGCCTAAAAGATCCCCCGATCGAACAGCAGGCCTACCAGGAATTGATCCGGCTAGCCCCGACCGAGCCGACGCACTACATCGGATTGGCCCGTTCCCTGCAAGCCCAGGGGAAAATCCAACCAGCCATCGATGCCATCGTCGCAGCGATCAAAAGCTGCGGTGCCAGTCGACAACTTGCGGATCTCTATCAGCAGTTGCGAGAGGCACGAGACAGACAGCTTTCCCAAAAATGAAGCTGCTTTTGACACCCCGATAGGTCACAGGAACGCCACGACAAGGAACCGAACCAACCACCAAGTGTCCTGATAGATTTTCGCTAACCGGAAAAAATTCTCTGGAAAGTCCAGTCTCTCGGGAATTCCGCTGCGCTCCCCCGATTTCTACATCCGATATTTATGAAGTTAGGGATTGTGACAGCCATTACCATGGGCTCTCATAAAATGAAACGATGTGCGGAATTGGCTTCGCCAACCGCATGGATTTTGCTCGGATTGTCGATGAAATTCCGAAGCCGGCCCCACCCCAAAAAGCAGGGTGGATCCGCAATCGAAGTCTGAACATG
>JBJSWM010000664.1:0-2539 GCA_046085865.1 Pirellulaceae bacterium | reverse complement strand
CTTTTCTAGTTGCAGGATAGCCAATGGCGACTGTTGAAGTCTTCGCGATGCGCCCCGTTGCTCTTGGTCGGATCCTATCCGCAATGCCTGAGTCAGTAGGGAGTGGACATGAAGAGATGCGTCGAGGGGCTCAAACCATTCGCCATGTAAGACTACCGGATGCGACACCGTTCCATTGTTCTCACCGTCAGATGGATGGAGAAGATCGCCTCAAAAATTTCCAGCGGATGAGTTCTTTGGTCATCCACTGGTTTTCTATATCTAATTGGTGCATTCCGCGTTTTTGAGGCCCCACCAATTCGCTGCATCGCGGCAGCAATCGGGGGATGAGGAAGTTTGGCTACCAAGACGGTTGCATTGGCACACTAGCCTCTTAGGTCGTTTTGCATGGTGCGATCGGAATAACCGGAAACGGATCTCCAGTTTGCCCAGTCGCTCCCCCAATACGCTGCTTGACCGGCAGTTGTGTCCAACTAGTCTAACTCCTGGAACCCCCAGGCGAGGGGTGGTGAGGTGGGCTCTTTGTCTGGGCCATAAGTCGTCCGCTCGCCTATTGGTTGAAGTGTCCCTGGTGAGGTCGTGGGGAGGTCGAGTCCTGGATCCAAGGGAGAGCGGGCAGGAGCTTTTTAAACCAGGAGTTCCTGAGCCTATCCTGCTGGCAACCGGAGCCGGACTGAAGGAAAAGCGATCTCGACTTGCGTCCTAATCCAACAGAAGCCCGAGTGACGCCTTGTTGGACAACCTAGAACAAGCAACAGAAAACCATTCACGGAGATAGTCGCCCGATGGCCGACCCAACCAACGCTTCTCGTCGAACAGGCCGCCGTACCACTTCGTCTGCCATTCAGTCGCTGCAGCAATCCACAGCGGAGGATGCCTTCGTTGCCAAAAGCATGATGTTCGATGCGCTGAGCCGATCGATGGCCTTCATCGAGTTCACGACCGATGGGACGATCCTCTGGGCCAACGACAATTTTCTTCAGGCGATCGGCTATAGCTTGGAGGAAATCCAGGGAAGGCATCACAGCCTCTTCGTGGACCCAGAGTACCGAAGCTCTTCGGAGTACCGCGACTTCTGGCGCGATTTGGGTCAGGGGATTTTCAAAGTCGCGAGATTCAAACGATTCGGGAAAGGGGGGAAGGTCATTTACATCCAGGCCGCCTACAGTCCCGTGCTCGACGAACGTGGCTCGGTGGTCAAAGTGGTGAAGATGGCGGCCGACGTTACCGCCGATACGCTCCGCGAGATTCAGACGGAGGAGCGAGAAGCGGCAGCGCATGCGCAGCAGATTGAAGCGAAGCGGGTGCTGGAGCAGAAAGTCAATGAGCTTTCGATGACGGTCGAGTCGGCGGCCAAAGGGGACCTGACTCAATCGGTGAGCGTTGCGGGCAGCGACGACATGGGGCGGTTGGGGGCAAGTCTTGGCAAGATGATCGGAGATCTTCGGTCGATCATCGGTGAGGTCATGGCAGCCGCTCAGCAGCAGAACGAGGGAGCTCGCACGATCGCCGAAAGCAGTGCGAATCTGAGTGAGGGTGCGCAGACGCAAGCCGCCTCCGTTGAAGAAATGACCGCCAGTGTCGCTCAGATGATCGACGCCATGGAGGTGATTTCCAAAAATGCAAATCTTGCAAAGAACAAAGCGATCGAAACATCGGATCTGGCCAAGGGAGGCGGGACGACGGTCGACGAAGCGATCAACGCCATGAAGCTGATTCAGAAGTCGAGCGAGCAGATCAACGAGATCATCCAAGTGATCAGTGAAATTGCAAGTCAGACCAATCTATTGGCGCTCAACGCGGCGATTGAGGCGGCGCGAGCCGGCGAGCATGGGCTGGGATTTGCCGTGGTAGCCGATGAGGTTCGCAAACTGGCCGAACGATCTAGTGAAGCGGCAAAGGAGATCACCAAACTGATCAAGGAGTCGACCAAGCGGGTGGAAGAGGGGGCCAGTCTTTCACAAAAAGTTGGTTCGTCGCTGAAGAAGATTGTGGCCTCGGTTGACGATACAGCCGAAGGAATTGGCCAGATCGCCTCTTCGACGGAAGCCCAGGCCGCAAGTGCCCAGGAAGTCAAAGCGGCGATTCGTAGCGTTTCCCATACCACGGAATCGAACGCAGCAGCCTCGGAGGAAATGGCGGCTAGTGCCGAGCAATTAGGAGCGCAGGCGCAAAGCCTTCGCGATCTTGTGGCCCGCTTCAAAATCTGAGCATCGCTGGAGACCAAGCGAACTTTTTTCATCCCCTTTGGGCTTTGCGAGTCATCGCGATCCCTTCTGATCCATCGCCAGATGGTGGATCGATGGGTATGGACGGGATGCGACGCACTTCACCGCCTGGCGGCGTTGGCTACAGGGCGGCGATGGCTATGGGGCCTTCGCAGGTGACGAAACTCTTCGTAGCCACCATCGCCAGATGGTGGATCGTTGGGCATGGACGGGATGCGAAGCGCTCCACCGCCTGGCGGCGTTGGCTACAGGGTGGCGTTGGCTACAGGGTGGCGATGGCTACAGGGCGAGCCCTCGCGTTTTCCTCCATC
>JBJSWM010000663.1:0-1275 GCA_046085865.1 Pirellulaceae bacterium | reverse complement strand
GAACACCATCGGGCTTTAAACCGATTAGGTTGCCCGCGATGATCGTGTTGGCAGCTTGATTGCTGTCGAAGGTGATCCCATAGCCGCCATTGAACGAAATCACATTTCTTTCCAAAGCGTCCGCAATGCCATTTCCATCTGTTCCGATTCGAACTCCAGGGGCCGCTTGAGAAACATAAATACCGCCGAATTTGTTGGGAATGGGATTCCCCGAAGGGGAGATACCGATGAAATTCCCTGCCACCGCATTGTCGATCAGCTCATTGACTCGACCCACCAGACGAACGCCATAGCCAGTATTCCCCCCGATGATGTTGCTCTCGGAAAGATTGTATGCATCGTTGGAACCATTCGTTCCCAGTCGCAGATTCCAAACACCGACAGCGACAAATCCATCGACACCATCGATATGAGCGATCGGGATCTCCCCAGTGATATCCGTACCGATCCGATTTCCTGCCACACGAAGATTGGTCCAAGCGGTTAGAATGTATAGGTTGATATAGGTATTACCGGAGATTGTATTGCCTTCATTGGCATCGTTCAGTCCATCGCCATCGGTGCCAATGAGAAAATCTTGAGCCCCTGATTGCAGCACCACTCCAAAATTGCCATTACCGGCTAATGTGACTCCGTCGCTGGCAAGTCCGACGATGTTTCCCTGCAACACAGAACCAGTCCCACCAGTGATAACTAAACCTGCACTGCGATTCCCCGAGATGACGTTGCCGATTGCTGAGACCCGGGTGGGAGAGGAAGGACCACTTACCCCGACTGAATTCCCGATTGCTTTAGTTCCATTCGAACCGATCCCGACGAAATTCTTAGAAATCGTCGTGTCAATGCTGCCTGATGCTACGATCCCGTTGGAAGTGTTACCGCTGATCACGTTACGGTAGGTATCCGTTGGTCCTCCGATGGTGGTGAAGCGAACACCAGACTGCAATTCGATGCCGTGAGTCACGTTCGGAATCGCATTCATACCAGTGGAATCGGTTCCAATGTAGTTGCCCGCAATCGTGTTGTAGTTCGTTCCCGAAGAGGCAATCAGGATGCCACGCTCGGAGTTGCCAGAGATCACATTGCGTTCTGCATGATCGGCAGTCCCATCTCCATTGGTGCCGATGCGATTGCTGCTAGCACCTTGGTCGATATAGATCCCACGCAAATTTGGAATCGCGGCATCACCAGCAAGGTTCACTCCGATATGGTTCCCAGCGACAATGTTGTTGCTAGTTCCACTCCCCACCAGCAAAACGCCAAACTGGGAATTCC